>JBQEKJ010000006.1:0-13862 GCA_052103835.1 Pauljensenia sp. | reverse complement strand
CCGGCAATCGTCCGACACACTGACGATGCCGATCTGCTCCGGGACGCGCTGCTGGAGAACCTGCACCGCGCACAGCTCAACCCACTCGAAGAGGCATCCGCCTACCAACAGCTGATGGCAGACTTCGGGGCCACCCAGGAGGAGCTCGCGCAACGGATCGCCCGATCACGACCACAGATTGCTAACACGCTGCGCCTCCTCCGCCTCCCTCCGGTGGTCCAGAGGAAGGTTGCCGCGGGGGTGATCTCCGCCGGACATGCCCGCGCGCTCCTCTCACTGGGAACCCCGGAGGAGATGGATGCCCTCGCGGACCGGATCGTCTCCGAGGGACTCTCGGTCCGCACGACGGAGGAGTTGGTGCGACTGGGGCAGACCAGACGTCCGGCGAAGAGCGCCCGTCGGCACCAGACGGCCTTGTCTCCCCTGGGCGAGAGCCTTGTGTCCCGACTCAGCGATGCCTACGACACCCGCGTCACGATCACCGAAGGTCGGACGAAGGGTCGGATCGTCATCGATTTCGCCGGGCCCGACGACCTCGAGCGTTTGGCGGAGCTCATCGCCCCGAGTGACTCAAATACACTCTGACCTGTGACGATATATCAGGCGCCCGGACGGGTCCCACGCCCTGGGCACCTACCGCGGACGCGGATCCTCGCGGCACGAGAAGCACCCGGAACACGGGAGTCCCGCAGCCCGGGGAGCACGGCACAAGCGATCCACAGGAGCCAGGCGCACCTGACCCGCACCGCCGCGCGGACCCCCGGGGCCACCGACGACAGTTCGGCAGTCACGTCCGACAAGGTCCCCAGGGTGTGTGGAGGGACCTCCATCCTGACCACGGATTCAGGATGGAGGTGGTGAGGAGGACAGGGTCGCCGAGCCGCCCTCGTGGGGTACGGCGGAGACCGGTCAGGAGCGCCCAGGGAGGCGCGGACGGCTGGTGTGAATGCTCACAGGTCGTTCCCGGGGCGCTCCCGGACAGGGAGAATGGACAGCATCCACACGCGCGAGGGGCGGACATGACAGACACGGTTCCACGGACAACGGCGGTCCTGTTCGACGTCGGTGGTGTCCTCGTGACGAATCGTCCGGACCCCACCCGCGTGGCGCAGCTGCTCGGGCTCGACGCCTCGGCTGAGTCGGTCTCCTTGGTGGACCACTCCACGTGGTTCCATCGGGACGCCTATGACGCCGGCTGTTCCGACCGTGAGTTCTGGGACAGGGTGGCTGGGGACTGCGGGCTCGGGGAGATCAGTGACGAGACACTGTGCGCCCTGGTGCACGAGGACGTCTTCAGGTCCGAGGAACCCGATGCCGGGGCACTCGGGATCGCCCGCGAACTGCAACGCGACGGCCTGCGCCTGGGCATCCTCTCCAACGCGCCGGTGGCGATCGCCCGTGCCATCGAGCAACGTCCCTGGGCGGCGGGACTTTTCGAGAGCTTCACCTTCTCGGGTCCCCTGGGGGAGACCAAGCCGGAACGGGCGATCTACCGTCGGGCAGTGGAGGACATCGGCGTACCCGCCGAGGAGATCCTCTTCATCGATGACCGGTCGCCGAACCTGAGGGCCGCCCAGCTCATGGGGATGTCCACCCTGCAGTGGACCACCGTGGCCGCCGCGCACACCCAGCTCGCAGAACTGCTGGGCAGGACGGGCGCGCTCGCCTCCTGACTGGCCGCCGGGATCAGATCCCGGCGACGCCCTCGTCATCGAGCGGCACCGGCCCGCCACCCGCAGCCACGTACTCCACGAGCCGCGCACACACATCGGCGAAGGACCCGAAGTCGTCCGCGGCCTGCGGGAACAGGGAGGTGTCGGTCATCCCGGGGGCAACGTTGGCGTCGATGAACCAGATGACGTCCTCGTCGACGATGAAGTCGATGCGGGACAGGTGGCGCAGTCCGAGGACGCGGTGCACCTCCAGGGCGGCATCCCGTACCGCAGTGACCACGTCCTCGTCGAGGCGGGCCGGGACGAAGTACTGCGTGCTGTCGGTCGTGTAGCGGGCCTCGTAGTTGTAGTGGCCGTCGTCGGTGACGATCTCGACTGGGGGTAGGGTGACGGGCCCGTCCTCCAGGTCCAGCACGGAGACCGCGATGTCGTGGCCCTCCACGTACTGCTCGATCATCACGCGCTCGCCGTAGGCGAAGGCATCCACCATGGCGGAGCGCAGGTCATCGGTGCCGTCGGCCCGGGAAATGCCCAGCGCGGACCCACCGTCGGTGGGCTTGACGACCACGGGGAAGACCATGTCGTGGTCGAGCACACCGAGCACCTCGGAGGCGCCGAGCTGGCGGAACAGGGACTGGGGCAGGGACACCCAACCTGGCGTCTCCAGCCCCGCGGCGGCGACCAGGCCCTTCGCAGTGGGCTTGTTCGAGGCGAGCATGGCCTGCACCGAGTTGGAGCCCACGAAGGGCACTCCCAGACTCTCCAGGAGTGCCTGCAGGGAGCCGTCCTCACCGACCGAACCGTGGACCAGGGGCCAGATGACGTCGGGCGCGAACTCCTCCACCAGGGGCAGTAGGTCGGAGTCGAGGTCCGAGATGCGTACCACGTGGCCCAGGTGTTGGAGGACATTGGCGACCCGGCGTCCCGAGCGTACCGACACGTCACGCTCGTGGGTGAGGCCGCCGGCGATGACGAGGACTCGCAGGGAGGTGGTCATGACGTGCTCCTGGTGGTGGTGTGTGCGGTGTCGTGGACGGGGTGTGGACTGGACTGAGTCTCCGCAGGTCAGATGGTGTCCGGGCCGGGTCCTGGATCCTCGGGCGGTTGCATCGGCGAGCCTGCACGGCCATCGGGCGGAGTGCCGCCCGTCCCGAACATCTCCACCAACTCGCGCTCGGAGTTCACCACCTGGGCCAGGCGGCGGACGCCCTCGCGAATGTCTTCGGGCGAGGGGTAGCAGAAGGAGAGGCGCATGTGGTCCGCGCCGCGACCGTCGTAGTAGAAGGCCGTTCCGGAGACGTAGGCGACGCGGCCGCGCACGGCACGCGGCAGCATAGACTTCGCGTCAAGTCCCTCGGGCAGCGTGACCCACGTGTAGAAGCCGCCCGCCGGAGTCGTCCAGGAGCAGTCCGGCATGTACTCCGCCAACGCCCCCAGCATCGCCTCGCAGCGTTCCTGGTACATCGCGCGGAAATCCTTGACCTGCCCGTACCAGTCGTACTCCGCCAAGTACCCGCCGATCGCCATCTGACCGACCATGGACGGGGAGAGGATGGCGGACTCCGAGGCCAGGACCAGTTTGTCCCGAATCGCGTGGGGCGCGTAGGCCCAGCCGATGCGGAATCCGGGGGCGAACATCTTGGAGAAGGAACCGAGATAGACAACGCCCTCGGGGGAGTAGGACTTCAGCGCGGGCAAGGGGTCGGAGTGGAACCCGAGCAGGCCGTAGGGGTTGTCCTCGAGGATGAGGATCCGCTCGCGCATGCAGATCTCGGCGATGAGTGGACGGCGCTCCTCCGACAGGGTCACACCCGCAGGATTCTGGAAGTTCGGGATCGTGTAGAGCAGCTTGATGTGGCGCCCCTGGGCGCGCAGCTGACGGATGGTGGCTTCGAGGGCCTCGGGAATCAGCCCGTCGTGGTCCATGTCCACGTGCACCACATCGGCCTGGCGGGCTCGGAAGACCCCCAGGGCCCCGACGTACGAGGGCGACTCCGCGAGCACGACGTCACCGGGATCCACGAACAGCTCGGTCATGAGGTCCAGGGCCTGCTGGGAGCCGGTGGTGACGACCACGTCGTCGGGATCGGCGCCAGCGATGCCGTCATAGGACATGACCTCGGTGATCTGCTCGCGCAGGACCTCCCAGCCCTGGCCCGATCCGTACTGCATGGCCTGGGTCCCGCTGCGCAGGATGAGCTGCTTGGCAGACTCCGCCAGCTCCTGGATCGGCAGGTCCTTGAGATTGGGCATGCCCCCGGCCAGGGAGACGACCTCCGGGCGCGACACGACGGAGAACAGCGCCCGGATCTCGGAAGCTCGCAGGTTGTGGGCTCGCTCGGCATATGCGCCGAACCATGGATCGAGCCTGTTGCCCTGCGTGCCGCCCGAGTGGCGTGTCGTGTCGCTCACGGGACCTTCCTCCGTCGCTGTGGCGCGGTCCGGACGGACTGCGTCCCCCAAGTGTGCCACCGCACACCGATGTCCTGCGACGTGCGCCACCGACGTCGGACCGGGCGGTGGTGTGTGGGTGTGTGTGCCGGTGGGTGTCGCTGCAGGCCGCCGCGATCGCACCGGCTGAGGGCATGGGTGCGCATGCGGCCGTGGGGGATGTGCTTCGAGGATCGTGTGGTCCTGGGCGGTCTCAGAGGTGGGGCGCCAGCAGCTCCCGGAGCTCCGCCTTGGGGCGCGCGCCGACCAGCCGGGCGATCTCCCTGCCGGCGGAGTAGGCGACGAAGGTGGGAACGGAGGAGACCCCGGCGCTGCGGGCCTCCCCGGGATGTGCCTGGACGTCCACGGACACGACCCGCGCGTGCCCGGCCAGCTCGCGGGCCAGCTCGGCCACAACGGGCTCCATCTGCCGGCACGGGGCGCACCACGGTGCCCAGAAGTCGACGAGGACGGGCAGGGGGGACAGCAGGACCAAATCCGGGAACTCCTCCGGCCCCACCGCCTCCACCCCGGAGGTGGCGGGCACCGCGGGGACAGCACCCGGGTGTGGGCGGCTCATCGTCCCTGGTCGGCCAGCCAGCGCTCGGCGTCGAGTGCTGCGCGGCACCCGGAGCCGGCCGCCGTGATCGCCTGGCGGTAGATGTGGTCCACGGCGTCACCGCAGGCGAAGACGCCTTCGAGATTCGTGTGCGTGGAGGGCTCGGCGACCCGGATGTACCCGGCGTCGTCCAGGTCCACCTGGCCGCGAACGATGTCGGTGCGGGGCAGGTGCCCGATGGCGACGAAGACGCCGTCCACCGGTAGTGTGGTCAGGGTCCCATCCGCGGTGGAACGCAGTTCGATGCCCTCGACCTTCTCCTCACCCAGGACGTCCGCCACCTGTTCGTTCCACGCGAACTCGATCTTGGGGTCTGCCAGGGCACGGTCGGCCATGGCCTTGGAGGCGCGCAGGGCGTCACGACGGTGCACGACGGTGACCTTGTGGGCGAAGCGGGTGAGGAACGTGGCCTCCTCCATGGCGGAGTCCCCGCCACCGATGACGGCCAGGTCTTTGTCACGGAAGAAGAACCCGTCGCAGGTCGCGCAGTAGCTGACACCGCGTCCCGAGAGGCGGTCCTCGCTCGCGAGGCCCATGTGACGGTACTCCGAACCTGTGGCGAGGATGACGGCGCGCGCAAGGAGCTCCTCGTCCTCGACCAGGACCCTCTTGACCTCTCCGGTCAGGTCCACCTCGGTGGCGTCCTCGAAGCGGACCTGGGCGCCGAAGCGCTCGGCCTGCTCACGCATGTGTTCCATGAGGTCGGGTCCCATGATTCCCTCGGGGAACCCGGGGAAGTTCTCGACCTCCGTGGTCGTCATCAGGGCGCCCCCGGCGGTGACTGCTCCTGCGAGGACCACGGGTGCCAGTCCGGCGCGCGCGCAGTACACGGCGGCGGTGTACCCGGCGGGACCGGATCCGATGATGACGACATCGTGCACGGTGGTGTCACTCATGGAAGAAGGATTCTCCTCGGTCGTTGTCGGGCTCACTTGACGGCGAGCTCGTAGATCCAGGCCCAGTTCTCACCGTTGGGACCGGTCGGCATCGTGCGGAACGACAGCGACAGGGCGGTGACCTCGGTGGGTTGGTCCAGTTTGATGGTTGTCTGTGGACTCAACGCCGACGTGGCCAACTCTGTTCCCGTACGGGGGTTGGCGGGGTCGGTGACGTCGCGCACCACGACCTCACCACCGGAGGTCTCCGGAGCCATGGTCAGGTCGATCTCGGAGACCGTTGCCTTCTCCTTGAGGGTGAGCAGGATCGTCACGGTCTGCTCCTCGCGGAACTGGTTGAGGTCGTAGGAGCGTGAGTGCCACTCGGTGGTCGGGTCGCCGTCGATGAGGTTGATGACGGAGTCCGGGTTGTCCCCGCCGTCATCCCTCCAGGAGAAGACGGTGGGAGTCGCGATCTCGGGTGCTGCCGTCGGGGCCTCGGACTCTGTGGGCTCCGAGGCCTCACCTGACTGCTCACCGCTCTGTTCGCCGGACTGGGCGCCCGACTGTGAGGGCAGGACCGGCAGGTCCAGGTCCCCGATGGGGGACAGTGCCGTACGGACACCCCAGACGCCGCCTCCCAGGACGAGGACGAGGGCGAAGACGAGAGCCGGGATCGTCGGGTCCAGCCCCTTGCGCCGTCCTCCGGTTCCGCTGCCCGGGGTGGACGAGGGCGGAGCGACGGTCCCGTTCCCACCGGCACCCTGCCCGGTTACGGGCACGGCCGGGGTGAGTCCGGCCGCATCGAAGACCTCGGTGCGGTCCCGGTCGAGGTCGGCCTGCCCGCGTCCCGTGCCGGTGCCCTCGGGCGCAGTATCCCGGGCCGCAGGTTCCTCGGGGTGTGCCCGGCCATGGTCGAACATGCTCGTTGTGGAGTTGCGCAGGGCCTGACTGGTCCGACCCAGCCAACCGGAGAACGAGCGAGCGGCTGTGGACGCCAGGTTTCCACCGGTGTCCCGAAGGGCACCGTCAGCAGTTTCCCCAGTGGCTCCAACCGCTGCGCCGACAGCTCCGGCGGCAATGGCGGCCCCGCCGGTGGCGCCGGTCGTCGTGCCGGGTACGGTCGGTGGGGGCGGCAATGGCAGTGCGGGTGAGGAGTCGGTGGTATCGGTGGAAGTCCCCGGGCCGTGCCCCGGGGTCGAGTCCTCCACCCCGGTCTCTGCAGGTCCCGGCCGACCGGAGCCGTCCCTCTCCACGATGCGGCTGCCAACCTGTCCGACCTCAACCTCGGCCTCGTCCCCGTGTCCCAGATCAGACCCGGGATCGGGGTGGAGCCAGTGGGGAAGCTCATCCCCGGTGGTCTCCGCGCTGTCACCACGGACCACTGTGGAAGCTGTGGTGTCCGTCGCCGAGGCCGGAGTGACGCCCGGGTCGCTGCCCGGGGACGTGGTGGACTCGAATGCGGCGGGCTCGAAGGGGGCGCCCGGCGGCGGGGGCACGGGGAGGGTGGCCTCGTCATCGGAGGCACCGAACGCGGTGTCCTCCTCCTGTGCATCGGTGTCGGCGTCCTCGGGGGTGGCGGGGAAGACGGGGATGGTGTCCTCGTCTCGGGCGTCCTCGTGGACCTGTGGCTCCTCGTGCACGGTCTCCTCCCGAGGCGCGTCTTCCGGCACAGTCCCCCGGTCCTCGTTCCCCTCGTGTTCTGGGGCTGCCGGCGGCGCCTGCTCATCCTCTGCGCCACTGGGTCGCAGGATCTCGTCGAAGGAGGGGAGCCCCTCGCGCCGACGGGCGGCGAGCCGGTCCGCTGACAATCGGGGGATGGTGGGGAACTCTCCGGTGTTGGTCGGGTCGGAGGCAGACCATGCGGCTCCGACGGCGGACCAGGTCGTCGAGTCGGAGTCGTCCGCGTGTCCGGCCGGGCTGGCCGTGGGGGCGCCCTCGTCATCCTGTCGGATCTCCTCCGGGATGATCCTCGGGGGGTGCACACTGCTGTCTCCGACGCCCTCGGCGTCAGGGGCACCGTGTTCGGTACCGTCCTGGTCCCGCTCCATCGCACCCTCCGTGGCTCGACCGTCCTGTGTCAACCCATTATCCCCGTCCGGAGCACCGGAGCGCCCGGCCACGACACGGCGGAGCGCGGCGGGCACCGGAAGACGCTGCGCGAGGGCGGGGAGCACCCGTCCGGAATCCTCCGGGTCGATGAGGCGCAGCACCAGCGTGTAGACCAACGTGACCACCACGGCGACCAGGAGCAGCTTGCTCCCGGCCATCAGATAGCGCACCGGGCGGGATCCCGGGTCGGAGATCGGTCCCAACAGTTGCATGACGCCCACCCCGACCAGGAAGGCGCCGACTGCCGCGATGAGGAACTTGAGGTAGGAGGCGATGATGCGTCCGGGATTGACCTCGCGCACGACCCTCGCCACCCAGAACACGGCGATGAAGCCCTGGAGCAGACGGCAGGCCGTCTCGCCCAGGGCTGCACCGGCCGTCCACCACTCGGGTCCGGCGAGGGCGAAGACCGACCATCCGACGGCCACCTGCAGCAGCGTCGGCACGATGCCCATGAGGAACACCGGGCGGGCGTCCTCGAGGGCGAAGAAGACGCGTTGGCTCATCAGGACCATGCCCGTGGAGGCCACGCCGGGCATGAGGGCCAGCAGCACCCACGAGTAGGCGCGCGCGACCTCAGGTGTGGCCCCGGGCGGCAGTGCGAGCTGCATCATGGGCACGGCGCCGGCCATGAGGATTGCCGCCGCCAACAGGGAGAGCAGGGTGATCAACCGGACACCCTGGTGGTAGTTCGCCGCCATCGTCTCGCCGTCGCGATCCGCAGCGGCGTCGGCCAGGCGGGTGAAGATCGCAGTGGCCAGCGACACCGAGATCAGGGACTGCGGGACCATGTAGATCATGAACGCCGTCGTGTACGAGGCGATTCCTGCCAGGAGGACGTCCTTGCCGGCCGCGAAGGTGTCCACCTGGGTGGCGAGGTTCGAGGTCGACAGGATCCCGATCTGACTGATGCCGAGGGTGGCGAAGGTCCAGCCCGCCACCTTCGAGGCCGTCCCGAAGGAGGTGCCGCGGAAGTGGAAGTCGGGGCGCAGGGCGACCCCTGCCCGACGCATCGGGATGATCAGCACCAGGGCCTGGAGCAGCACGCCCAGGGTGGCGGTGCCCGCGAGCACCCAGAACTGGGCCGAGGTGAAGTCCTCGACGTGGAACATCCCGTCCCCCGGCGCCGGGCCCCACATGACCAGGAACGCCACCAACCCGCCGATGCCGACGACGTTGTTGACCACGGGAGCCCACATGTAGGGCCCGAAGATGCCGCGGGCGTTGAGGAGCTCCCCCAGCAGGTTGTACACACCGTAGAAGAAGATCTGCGGCAGGCACAGCAGGGTAAAGGCGATGCTGAGGGAACGCAGTTCGCCCGAGTACCCCTTCGCGAACAACGTCACCAGGAGCGGCGCGGCCACCATGGCGAGCATGGTCACCGCGAAGAGGATGGTCCCTGCCAGGGTGATGAGCCGGTTGACGTAGACATTGCCGGAACGGGACTTGAGCGCCCGCACGATCTGGGGGACCAGGACCGCGTCGAAGACACCCGCAGCGAGCAGGTTGTAGACGGTGTTGGGCAGGTTGTTCGCCACACCGAAGGCAGCTGAGACGCTGCCCGCCCCGGTCCCGATGCACGCCAGCAGCAGGAAGTTGCGGGCGAAGCCCAGCACGCGGGAGACGAGAGTGCCCGAGGCCATGACCATGGAGGAGCGCAGCAGGGACGTCTTGCGGGGGGCGCCGACGACGTCAGGAGCTCCCGCCGCATCGGTACCCGGGCCCTCGATCGGTTGGGGCACACCGGGCACGGCGGGGAACTCCGGGAAGGCCGGTGCCCCTGCGTCCGAGTCCCCCCCGGGAGGGGGAGGTGGGGGTGTCGTGCCCCGCTCGTCACTCATTCATTCCTCCTCGGTTGCCGAACGGTCCCGAAGTCTACGGCGCACCGTGCGTGCCACGCCCGCGACGAGCAGTGCCGCGAGCAGTCCCGCCACCACGGCCGTCGCGGTGTCCTCCCAGCCGGCCCGCATGCGCACCGTCACCGACTGGGAGTCGTCGAGCACCTGTCCGCCCACGGTGGAGACCCGGTAGCCGACGGTGATGTCACCCGACCCGATGGCTGTGACGGGCACGTCGACTGACACGGTGGAGTGGGCGGGGATCGTGGAGGTCTGGGTGGATGTCACCCTCAGTCGGGGGTCGGAGGGCTCCAGGGTCACCACCACCTCGACGTCCCAGGGGAGCTCGTTGGTGACGCGGACGGGGAAGTTGGCGGACTTGTTGATCAGGTTGATGGTGGCGGAGGGCTCCGCTCGTACTGCGGTGAGCAGGGAATGGACGAGGTCACGGAAGTCCGCGAGGCGGTCTTCGCGTTCCGTGGTTCCCCCGGTGGCGGAAAGGGTCTTGAGTGCGGAGTTCTCCAGGCGGTCCTGGAGTGCGCGGGGTTCCGGAATGGCTTCGGCCAGTGAGGCCGTGCTGGTCAGCGCCGAGGAGATCTCCGCGAATGCCTGTGTCGTGACGTCATCGAGGGCGGGTGCGTCGGACACCGTCTGTCGGGGCAGATCGGTGGGTTCGGAGTCCGTGACCTCACTGAACGTCAGCGGCTCGACCCAGCGCTGCCCGAGCAGCGCATCAAGGCGGGACTCCAGGTCCGCGTCCAGGGCAGTTCCCCGCGAGATCGGTACGAACAGGGTGCGTGACTGGTTGGGGAGTTCACGGGTGATCACCGCGGAGAGAGCTGTGAGCACCTGGTCCGTGTCGAGCCTGTCCGAGGCCGACTCCGGGTCCCAGCTCAGCAGGTCGGCGAGGGTGTCCTGCGATGCGAGCACGGTCACCGTGGAGGACGTCGCCCCCTCCAGGGAGTTCTCGCCCGTGGTGGGATCCACCTCGACGCGCGCCACGGAGGTGAAGGAGACCTCTCCTGTCGGCGCCAGTCCACCCGGCGGCGCAATGAAGGTCTCTCCCGGGAATGCCTGGAGTGCCTGGCGTCCGAAGGTCCCCGAGGTGGGCCACACGACATCGCGGACCACTGTCGCCGACCCCTCGCTGAGGCTCGTGGAGCGCGAGTCGGAGGCCAGGGAGAGCAGGTCCGTCGAGTCACTCATGGACAGGGCCGCGAGATCCGCATCCCAACTGGGCAGCGCCACGACCTCCTCGGCGCGTTCCAGGAGGGCGCGGGTGAAGGAGTCCGTGGTCTCCTCGTCCTCCCCCGAGGCGGGGGTGTCCCCTCCCGACGAGGGCGATGCGTCCTCCGTCGGGTCGCCCGTGTCCGTGGCGGCGGCTGAGCCGGAGGGAGAGGCGGACGGTGAGGTCGACGTGGTCGACGTGGCCGACGGAGCGGAGGAGGCACCGCTGGGGCTGGGGCTCGCCGACGACGAGGGCGAGGTTGGGAGCAGGCCCGACTGCTGGTCCTCCGCGGCGTCACCCTCCTCCACACCCACGAGGACCTCCGGATCGATCGCGAGAGTCACGCCCTCCGTCCCCGCCAGGGTCAGGGCGGTGGACGTCTCCGTGGTGGAGTCGGTGGTGGAGGCACTGGTCCAGGGGACGAGTGTCCCGATGCGGGTGGGGGAGACCTCGTAGCCGGAGTCCCACACCAGGAAGGTGCGGTCTCCACCACTGGCCGTGCCCACGCTGGCATCCACGGAGAGGCCCCGCGGTCCCCATTCGAAGGAGTTCCCCAGGGGGAGGTCGGAGGTGTCCAGGGTGAGGGAGAAGGGGATGCTCGACCCGGGGGCCGGTGGCGAGTCGAGGGTCGTCGTGGCGACGAGGGCGCCTGCCAGCTGCGTGCCCGAGAGGAAGCCGGTGAGCTGGTCCGGGGTGAGAGCGGTGACGGACTGCAGGTGGACCTCGACGTGGACGGTTCCCTCGAGCGCGGTGTCGGTGGTGTTGGCGATGGTTCCGGAGACGACCACCGTGTCCTGGGTGGTGAGCACGCGGGGGGAGAGGTTCTCGATCTCGACGTCGAGGCCCGAGTCGTCCGACGCGGTTGCGTTCCCGAGCACCGCCGGTCGGGAGGTGTCCGCCTGGCCGGAGTCCGCGGCCCTGGCGGGCACGGTGGGAACCGTGAGAGCTGCTGCAACCATCAGACAGACTGTCAGCAGCGTGAGGACCACCCAACGGGCGTGGGCGGTGCAGGGGGCGATCCGTCGTGGACCGGGTCGTCGCAGATGCATCAGCCCTCCCGGTAGAGGAGGTCCAGGGCCAGTCCGACGATGCGTCGCTCATTGGGGTAGGCGAGTTGGTGCACGAGATCCTCCAGCGGTACCCAGGCGGCGGCCTCCGCCTCATGGTCGGGATCGCCCTCGACGGAGATCTCGCCGGAGACGTAGCCCATGAGGAAGTGGTGGACGACCTTGTGCACACGGCGGTCGGGGCCGGAGAACCAGTAGTCGATGGTGGCCAGGTGGCGAATGATGCGCCCGTGGATCCCCGTCTCCTCACCGACCTCGCGCAGGGCGGCCTCCTCCGGTGTCTCCTCACCTTCGAGATGCCCCTTGGGCAGGCACCACTCGATGCGTCCGGCGCGGTTGCGACGAGCGATGATCGCTGCGTGGGGGACGCCGTCCACCACGTCGACGACGAGTCCCCCTGCCGAGGTCTCCCCCACGACGGGCAGGTGGGACCCGTGGGCATGGATGGGCCGCAGCGACGCGTGACGCCGAGGTGGCCGGGGAACCCCGGGGCGGCGATCGGTCGAAGGGGCGGGCATGGCTCCCACTCTAGGCGGGGATCGGAGGCGGAACCCCATCCGGCACCCCCACGCGGGCACCACGAGAGGGGAGTTGGGCTGTGCGAGGGAGTTCCGGCGACTGTCCCGGGGATGCCTGGGCACCCTCCCGCCGACCCGCTCCTCGCGTCCAGGTCGCTCGGGGTGGTCGCACGGAGAGGTCGGTTCCCGCTCGTCAACCGGCATGGACTGGGGTGGTCGGGTTGTCCTTGGGGAGGGACAGGTCATCCCGCATGCGGTTCGGATGCGCTGCACCGTTCCCGGTTCCCGGTTCCCTGTGCCCGCACTGACGTGGCACCCTTGAGTACGATGACCGACCACGCCTCCTCCTCAGCCTCTCGTCCCTCCACAGTTCCCGATGGCACAGCGCCCGGAGCTGACCCTTCCGGTGGGCGGGCCCAGTCCGGCGCGAGTACTGCAGCGCCGACCCCGGGCCACGGATCTGCGCCGACCCCGGACCATGGGTCCGCGGCGCTTGGGGGGACAGGAACGGACGAGAGCGCGTCCGCCCTCGTCGGTGCCCACGACGTGCCGACCCTCCTCGCCAACGCCCAGCGCGCCTTCGCCCACCTCCCTGCGGCAGTCGTCGAACTGGGTCACGTCTTCGAGGGTGCGGGGGAGGAGATCGCGCTGGTCGGAGGCCCGGTGCGCGACGCGTTCCTCGGGGTGGCGCCCCACGACTTCGACCTCACCACCTCCGCACGTCCCGAACGCACCGAGGAACTGCTGGGCAGGTGGGGGGACACCACCTGGGACGTCGGGCGCGAGTTCGGCACCATCGGGGCCAGGAAGGGCGGACTGGTCGTGGAGGTGACCACGTACCGCACCGACTCCTACGACATCGGGTCACGAAAGCCCGAGGTGACCTACGGGGACTCCCTGGAGGGGGACCTCACCCGGCGCGACTTCACCGTCAATGCCATGGCCATGCGACTGCCCGGGATGGTGCTGGTCGACCCGCACCACGGTCTCGAGGACCTGGCCGCGGCCCGACTGCGCACACCCGTGACCGCCGAGCAGTCCTTCGACGACGATCCTCTGAGGATCATGCGCGTCGCGCGTTTCGCCGCCCAGTTGGGCATCGACGTGGACGAAGACGTCATGGACGCCATGGGTGCCATGGCGCACCGCCTCGGCATCGTCTCCGCGGAACGCATCCGCTCCGAGCTCGAACGTCTCATCGTCTCCCCCCTGCCCCGGCGTGGGCTGGAACTGCTGGTCCACACGGGGGTCTGTGACGTGGTGCTGCCCGAGTTCTCCGCCCTGGTCGACACCAGGGACGAGCACAACCGCCACAAGGACGTCTACGAGCACACCCTCACGGTGCTCGACCAGGCCATGGCCCTGGAGACGGGACCGGAGGGCCCCGTTCCGGCCCCCGACTTCGTGCTGCGTTTCGCCGCGGTCATGCACGATGTCGACAAGCCCGACACGCGCCGCTTCGAGGGGGGAGGGACAGTCTCCTTCCACCACCACGAGGTGGT
>JBQEKJ010000005.1:15830-22660 GCA_052103835.1 Pauljensenia sp. | reverse complement strand
CGTTGGACCGCCCCCTGGCCTCCGTCAACGGCGCCTTCAATGCCGTGGTCGTCGAGGGTGAGGCCGCCGGGCGCCTGATGTTCTACGGGCAGGGCGCCGGTGGCGCCCCCACCGCCTCGGCCGTGCTCTCCGACGTGGTCGCCGCCGCCTCCCACCGGGTCCACGGAGGGCACGCCCCGCGTGAATCCGTCTACGCCCATCTGCCGATCCTCGACCCGGGCTCGGCGCGCACCCGCTACCAGATGCGCCTGCGCGTCGAGGACCGCCTGGGAGTGCTCTCCGAGGTGGCGAACATCTTCGCCCGCCACGGGGTCTCCATCCAGTCCGTCCACCAGCGGGACGGACAGGGCATCGGCGAGGCGATCATCGTCCTCGCCACCCACATGGCGCGCGAGGCGGACCTGCGGGCCGTCGCGCACGCCCTCTCCCAGTCCCCGGCCGTCCGTGAGGTGGCCTCGACGATCCGTATGGAAGGCGACTGAACATGGCCCACCAGTGGCAGGGACTCCTGCGCGAGTACTCCGAGCGGCTCCCCCTGGAGCCCACCGACCCGGTGGTGACGCTGCTCGAAGGCGGCACGCCCCTGGTGGAGGCGCCCGCGATCTCGCGCCGTGTCGGCGCCGACGTGTGGGTCAAGGTCGAGGGCGCCAACCCCACCGGCTCCTTCAAGGATCGCGGCATGACGATGGCGGTCTCCAAGATCGCCGCGACCGACACCCGGATGATCGCCTGCGCCTCCACCGGCAACACCTCCGCCTCCGCTGCCGCCTACGCCGTGGCGGCCGGCCTGGAGTGCGCGGTCATCCTGCCCGCCGGCAAGATCGCGGCGGGCAAGATCGCCCAGGCCGTCATGCACGGCGCGCACCTCATCCAGGTGGACGGCAACTTCGACGACTCCCTGCGCGTCGTGCGCAAGCTGACCGAGGCCTACCCGGTGGCCCTGGTGAACTCGGTGAACCCCTACCGCCTGCAGGGCCAGAAGACGGCCTCCTTCGAGATCGTCGACGCCCTGGGCGACGCCCCCGACATCCATGTCCTGCCCGTGGGCAACGCCGGCAACATCTCCGCCTACTGGATGGGCTACAACGAGTACGCGGGACGTTGCGTGGTCACCACCATGGGGGACTCCTGGCAACGCCTGGACCCGGTCGCCACGAAGGTCCCTCGCATGTGGGGTGTCCAGGCGGCCGGCGCCGCCCCCTTCGTCGCCGGCCACCCCATCGATGCGCCGGAGACGATCGCCACGGCGATCCGGATCGGCTTCCCGGCATCCTGGGACTACGCCGTGGCCGCGCGGGACGATTCCGGTGGTCAGATCACCTCGGTGAGTGACGAGCAGATCCTCACGGCCCAGCAGCTGCTGGCCGGCGAGGTCGGCGTGTTCGTGGAGCCTGCCTCCGCCGCCTCCGTCGCCGGTCTGCTCCAGGCTGCGGAGGCCGGTCAGGTGCCCAGTGGTGCGACGATCGTGTGCACGGTGACGGGCAACGGTCTCAAGGACACCAAGACCGCCCTCGCGGGGCTGCCCGGCGGGGGCGAGGTCGAGGCCACCGTCGTGAGCCCCGACATCATCGAGGTCGCGGCCGCCCTCGGCCTGCACTGAGGACCCCCAGGCGGGTCGGACACCACCGTCCCCGCACCACCCCCTTCCCGAGGATTTCCGCGTGCAATTGCGAGATGACTTCGTCGCCGTGTCAGTCCCGGCCACCAGTGCGAACCTGGGCCCGGGCTTCGACTCCCTGGGGCTCGCCCTGGGTCTCCACGACGACGTGTCCGTGCACGCCACGACGGGCCACACCTCCGTCGTCGTCGAGGGCGAGGGCGCCGGCCACGTCCCCGAGGACGAGGACAACCTGGTCGTGCGCGCGCTCAGGCTCGGCCTGGACCGGGTGGGTGCGCCGCAGGTGGGAATCCGCATGCACTGCACGAACCGCATCCCCCACGGGCGTGGACTGGGCTCCTCGGCCTCGGCGGTCATCGCCGGACTGGCACTGGCCCGTGCGCTGGTGGGGGACCCTGATGTCCTGGGTGCCGATGACCTGTTGGAGATCGGCACCGACGTCGAGGGCCACCCCGACAATGTGGCCCCCGCAGTCCTGGGCGGTGCGACCGTGGCGTGGAGCGAGCAGGGGCGCTCCGGTGCGTTGCGCATGGACCCGCCCGCCATCTTCTCCCCGGTGGCCTTCGTGCCGGACTTCGAGTTGGCGACCTCTGCGGCGAGGGCGGCACTCCCCCCGCAGGTGGGCCACCACGATGCCGCCTACAACGCGTCACGTGCCGCCCTGCTGGCGGCACTCCTGGCCGGAGGAGGGGGTGTGGGCTCCCGTGCCGTGGGATCCGGATCGGGTGGCACGGTCGGTGGGGCGGAGGAGGGGGCAACTCAGCTGCCGGATGTGCATGCGTTGCTCATGGAGGCCACTCGCGACCGACTCCACCAGGAGTACCGGCGCAGTTCGATGCCACAGTCGCTGGCACTGGTGGACTGGCTGCGCGAAGCTGGTCTCGCCGCGGTCGTCTCGGGTGCGGGGCCCACCGTGCTGAGCCTGGAGTCGGTCCCGGAGATCGTGCTGGCGCAGGCCCGTCAGGCCGGTTGGGCGGTACACCGTCTGAATGTGGATCCACACGGGGTGCGTCAGACCCGGGGGAGACTGGCGGAGTCCGGGGTCTGAGGCGCGTGGGGACAGATCTGCGGCGTCCACACCCCGAGCCAGGGGTGTGATGTTGTGCTCACCGCGTCGATCCGGTGCCCGAGGGGATGACAGGGCAGCACCGCAGGTTGCTACTATTGGTCCAACGGCCGCCTCGCGGCCCTGCCGATCCTTCCGGCAATCCCTCCCCCGCGCGACAGCGTCTCCGTCGCGCACCCCCATTCCTGCGTCACGCAGTGGGGACATCACATGCCCGAACGGGCAACCTAGTGAGGATCATCAGTGAGCATTGATCACACCTCTGGTGCCGACTCCACCCCCCTTGCCGCCATGAAGCTGGCGGAACTGCAGGCCGTTGCCTCGCAGATGGGGCTGAAGGGCACCTCGAAGATGCGCAAGTCTGACCTGGTCGGGGCCATCTCCTCGGCACGCTCGGGCACCCGGGGAGCCTCCGCTCCTGCCCCCGCAAGCACCCAGTCGGCGCCCGCACCGAGTGGCGCCGGGTCGTCGACGAGCACGGGTGGCGATGAGGCCGCCCCGCAGCGTCGCGCCCCGCGCCGTCGCCGGGCGGCGACGACGGGCACCATCGACCCCGAGGAGATCGTCCTCGACCTCCCCGTCCAGGCGCGCCACGCGCCCCGGTCCGAGGAACCCGCAACCGAGTCCGCAGCCGCGCCTGCTGCTGAAGCCGCTCCGGCCCGCGGTCGGGGGCGTGGACGCAACGCCCGCAATGCGGACACCGGTGAGGAGACCGCCGAGAGCCGTGGTGAGCTCACCGAGAGCTCCGAGTCGGTGCCCTCGCTGGACGTGCGCGCAGCCGTCGCCCAGGACCTCGACGCCGAACGGCACTCCGACGTCCCCTCGCGCCACCAGCGCGCGGAGCGTGCCGAGCGCTCCGGCGGCGACTCCCGCCGCGAGCGTGACCGTGACCAACGCGGCCGCCGCGAGGACGAGGGCGAGTCCCGCCACGAGGAACACCCCCGCGACCTCGACCAGATCGAACTCCCCGAGGGGGACGGCGTCGGACAGCGCCCGCGCAACCGCCGGGAGCGCAACTCGCGCCGTCGGGGACGCGATCGTGACCGTGGCGAGCGCGGGGACCGCAACGACCGCAACGACCGCCGTGACCAGCAGGGAAACCGGCGCGAGCGTCAGCGTGAGGTGGAGCCGGAGGTCCGCGAGGACGACGTCCTGGCCCCCATCGCCGGAATCGTCGACATCCAGGACAACCACGCCTTCGTGCGCACCTCGGGCTACCTGCCCGGTTCCAATGACGTCTACGTGACCCTGGGCAATGCGCGCCGCTGGGGCCTGCGCTCCGGTGACGCGGTCTCCGGCGCGGTGCGCCAGCCGCGCGAGAATGAGCGTCAACGCCAGAAGTTCAATGCCCTGGTCCGTGTCGACACGGTCAACGGGATGTCCATCGAGGATGCGCAGCGTCGCCGCGAGTTCGGCAAGCTCACCCCGCTCTACCCGACCGAGCAGCTGCGCATGGAGACCTCGCCGAAGGCCTTCACCCCTCGTGTCATCGACCTCGTCGCCCCGATCGGCAAGGGCCAGCGTGGCCTCATCGTCTCCCCGCCCAAGGCCGGCAAGACGATGGTCATCCAGCAGATCGCGAAGGCTGTCGAGATCAACAACCCCGAGGTCCATCTCATGGTCGTCCTCGTCGACGAGCGCCCCGAGGAGGTCACGGACATGCGCTCGATCGTCAAGGGCGAGGTCATCGCCTCGACCTTCGACCGCCCGGCGGCCGACCACACGGTCGTCGCGGAGCTGGCCATCGAGCGCGCCAAGCGCCTGGTCGAGCTCGGCCAGGACGTCGTGGTGCTGCTGGACTCGCTGACACGCCTGTCGCGTGCCTACAACCTGGCGGCCCCGGCCTCGGGCCGCATCCTGTCGGGTGGTGTGGACGCAGGAGCGCTCTACCCGCCCAAGAAGTTCTTCGGCGCGGCCCGCAACCTCAAGGAGGGCGGCTCGCTGACGATCATCGCCTCGGCCCTGGTCGAGACGGGCTCGAAGATGGACGAGGTGATCTTCGAGGAGTTCAAGGGCACCGGCAACATGGAGCTGCGCCTCTCGCGCCAGCTCGCCGAGCGCCGCATCTTCCCCGCCATCGACGTCAATGCCTCGGGCACGCGTCGCGAGGAGATGCTCTTCAAGCCGGAGGAGCTGCGCATCATGTGGAAGCTGCGCCGCGTGCTCGGCACGCTCGACCAGCAGAACGCACTCGAGCTCATCCTCGGCAAGCTCAAGGAGACGCAGTCCAACGCCGAGTTCCTCATGCTCGTCCAGAAGACGACCCCGAACGCGGACTGACCTCGCGCGTACGAGGGCGACGCCCCCGGGTGGCCGATCGGCTCCCCGGGGGCGTCGTGTCGTGGGTCGGTGGGAGGGTCTCAGGCCCCGAGCAGCTCGGCCAGGGGGGTGGGGTCCAGGTCGAAGGCGCGAGCGACTGCGGCATTGACCAGGTGGCCGTCCCAGGTGTTGACGCCCAGGGCCAGCGCCGGGGAGTTCGCCACCGCCCCGGCGACACCCCGGTCGGCCAACTGGAGGACGTGGCGCATGGTGGCCGAGGTGAGTGCCGCAGTGGCGGTGCGCGGGACGGCACCGGGCATGTTCGCCACGCAGTAGTAGGTGGCGTCGTGCACCGGATAGGTGGGGGCGTCGTGCGTGGTGGGACGGGACCCCTCGAAGCAGCCGCCCTGGTCGATGGCGATGTCCACGAGGACCGAGCCGGGTCGCATGCTGGCGACCATTTCGTCCGTGACCAGCTTCGGCGCCCGGGCGCCGGGCACGAGGACGGAACCGATGACCACATCGGCGTCGGCCACGGCCCGGGCGATGGTCGGTTTCGAGGAGACGAGGGTTGTGACCGCACCGGGGTAGCGGGCCTCGACGGCGCGCAGCTTCGCGTCGTCGATGTCCAGGACGGTGACGTCGGCGCGGGCGCCGACCGCCATCGCGACGGCGCTCTCCCCGGCGGTGCCCGCACCGATGACGACAACACGTCCGCGCGGGGTCCCGGGAACACCCGAGAGGAGCAGACCGGCCCCGCCCTCGTCCTTCATGAGGTGGTAGGCGGCGACGGTGAGCGAGAGGCGCCCGGCGATCTCCGACATGGGGATGAGGAGGGGGAGCGAGCCGTCGGAATCGCGGACCGTCTCGTAGGCGATCGTGCGGGTACCGGCGGTCAGCAGGGCGTCGGTCAGGGGGCGGTCGGCGGCCAGGTGGAGGTAGGTGAAGAGCGCGAGGTCCGGGCGCAGGAAGGCGTACTCCGAGGCGACGGGTTCCTTGACCTTGAGGACCAGGTCGGCGCCCGCCCAGGTCTCCTCCGCGGTCGGGAGGATGATGGCTCCGACGGCGGCGTAGTCGACATCGGTGATGCCGGAGCCGTCTCCGGCGCCCTGTTGGACGAGTACCTCATGTCCGCGTGCGGTGAGCTCGTGGACCATCTCGGGGGTGGTGGCGACGCGGAATTCGTTGTTCTTGACCTCGGTGGGGACGGCGATGCGCATGCTGGGACCTCGCGTGTCAGGGGTCGGTCCAGTCGATTTGACTGGGTGGACACTGGTACTTTGTCTAATCTTTGCTCGCGATGGAGCTGTGGGTCACAGGGTGGACATCGGCGTCCGGAACGAGCCCGTTCCGGGTGAACACACCGTAGCGTTCCGGGAAGGCCGTCGTGCCCGTTCCCGGCTTCCCCGCTCCCGACCTTCCGCCTGTCGGGGCGGTGTCCGGGGACACGACGCCGATCCTCGTGGGCAGTGCGCGACCGGGTGTCGGGCAGTTCACTGCGCCCTGGGCGTAGCCGCATGGACCCGGGACCCGTCGAGGTGGCACAATGCCAGACGGTCCCGGTTCACCCCCGAGCACCACGCGTGGGCACCTGCCCCGGGGGACCCGGCATCCTCGAATCCATAAGGAGACACCATGAAGAAGGGGATCCACCCCGAGTACGTCGACACCCTCGTCACGTGCACCTGCGGCAACCAGTTCCACACCCGCTCGACCATCAAGTCGGGCGTCATGCGCGTCGACGTCTGCTCGGCGTGCCACCCGTTCTACACGGGCAAGCAGAAGCTCATGGACACCGGCGGTCGCGTCGCACGTTTCGAGGCGCGCTACGGCAAGCGCGTCAAGGCTTCCAAGTAGCCCCATCACCCGGCGCCGGTGACCCCCGCG
>JBQEKJ010000005.1:0-15820 GCA_052103835.1 Pauljensenia sp. | reverse complement strand
GGGCCGGGTCCACGTTTGGGGGCGGCCCCCGGCCCCGGGGGCCCGGGCTCCCCCGCCCCCCCACCCCCCGGCGCGGGTCCCCCCGGCGGTCACCGGCGCCGACGTGTACGCCCACCACGACCCTGACCATCCAGGAGGACCCACCATGGCGTCGAGGGACGAGTCCGACGGGTCCGACGACTTCACGGCCGTCGCCCCATTGCTCCAGGAGTACGAGCAGGTCGAGGCAGCGCTGGCTGAACCCGACGTCCACTCCGACCGGGCGCGCGCCCGCAGGCTGGGGCGCCGCTTCGCCGAGCTCGGACGGGTGGTCGCCGCGCACCGTCGACTGACCGCGGCCGAGGGAGACCTGGTCGCGGCCCGGGAACTCGCCGCGGAGGACCCCTCCTTCACCGAGGAGGTCCCCGCCCTGGAGGCCGAGGCCACGGCGGCGCACGACGCACTGGTCCAGATCCTCGTCCCCCGTGACCCCGACGACGCCTCGGACGTGATCCTGGAGGTCAAGGCGGGGGAGGGAGGGGAGGAGTCCGCCCTCTTCGCCTCCGACCTGGCCCGCATGTACCAGCGCTACGCGGAGTCCATGGGCTGGTCCACCTCCGAACTCTCCTCCACGCCCACCGAGCTCGGGGGCTTCAAGGACGTCACCCTGGCCATCCGCTCCCGGGGCAACCCGGCCCCGGAGGAGGGCGTGTGGGCCCACCTCAAGTACGAGGGCGGCGTCCACCGCGTCCAGCGCATCCCCGTCACGGAGTCCCAGGGCCGCATCCACACCTCCGCGGTGGGAGTCTTCGTCATGCCCGAGGTGGAGGCCGACGACGAGATCCGCATCGACCCGGGCGACCTGCGCATCGACGTCTACCGCTCCTCCGGTCCCGGGGGCCAGTCCGTCAACACGACCGACTCCGCGGTGCGCATCACCCACCTGCCCACCGGCATCGTGGTGTCCATGCAGAACGAGAAGTCCCAGCTGCAGAACAAGGACGCCGCCCTGCGGGTGCTGGCCTCCCGTCTCGCGGCCGAGGCCCGGGCCAGACGCGAGGCGGAGGCCTCCGCACAGCGACTGTCCCAGGTGCGCACCGTGGACCGTTCCGAGCGCATCCGCACCTACAACTACCCCGAGAACCGCGTGGCCGACCACCGCACGGGCTTCAAGGCGCACAACCTCGACCAGGTGCTCGACGGGGCACTCGGACCGGTGATCGCCTCCGCGCTGCAGGCGGACGAGGCCGCACGCCTGGCACAGGCCGCGCAGCGATGAGCGTCCCGGCGTCCTCCGCCGACCCCCGTCGCGCCGACGGGGACGGCGCCGAAGTGGGCCGCGCCGTGGGGAGCCGTGTCGTCGCAACCCGTGCCGACGAGGGCGACGCCGCAGCGGCGGGGCCGGGCTGGTCCAGTGGATACCGCCAGGGCGAGCTCCTGGCCTGGGCACGTGGGCGCCTGTCCGGGTGTGAGGGAGCGAATCCCTCCCAGGAGGCACGCATCCTCCTGGAGTGGGCCCTCGGGGTCGACTCCCTGTGGTCGGCACCCGACCGGGTGGGGGCGAGGGCCGCCGAACGCTTCCGCACCGGGGTGGCCCGCAGGCGCCACCACACCCCCCTCCAGCACATCGTGGGGCGCATGTGGTTCCGGGCCCTCACCCTGGCTGCCCGCCCCGGGGTGTTCGTGGTGCGCCCCGAGACCGAGTCGGTGGCCGGTGCGGCCATCGAGGCGGCCCGCGCGGTGCGTGGACACGCGCCACTGGTCGTGGACCTGTGCACCGGCTCGGGCGCGATCGCGCTGGCGGTGGTCACCGAGGTGCCCGGTGCCCGCGTGGTCGCCGTCGAGCTGGCGTCGGAGGCCCTCGCCCTGGCACGTGAGAACATCGCCGCCCTGGCGCCCGGGGCGGTGGAGCTGGTGGCAGGGGACGCGACGGCGGCACTGGGCGACCTGGAGGGCACCGTTGACGTGGTCGTCTCCAATCCGCCCTACGTGCCCTCCGCCGAGATGCCCACCCAGGACGAGGCGCTCGCCGATCCCGAGACCGCCCTCTACGGGGGAGGCGAGGACGGGATGGTCGTGCCGCGCGGCATCATCAACCGTGCGGCCGCCCTGCTGCGTCCCGGGGGAGTGGTCGTGGTGGAGCACGCAGAGTCCCAGTCCGCCCAGATGCGTTCGGTTGCCGTTTCCGCGGGCCTCGTGGATGTCGAGACCCTGGAGGACCTTGCCGGCAGGGAGCGCATGCTGCGTGCACGGGCCGCCCTCGTCGATGCGCCTGCCGAAGCCGCGCCCTCCCGACCGGGGGTGCTGACAGCGTCAGGCGCGCCGACACCGCCGCTGTCCCGGCGGGTGGCCCCGGACACGTGTGAGAATGGGCGGGTGAGTGACTCACGCATCCTCGACTGCACGCACGGGCTCGACGCCCGTGACCTCGCCACCGTCGTCGCCGACGTCCGTGCCGGCCACCTGGTGGTCCTGCCCACCGACACCGTCTACGGCATCGGTGCGGACGCCCATGACCCGGCCGCCGTGGCCGCCGTCCTGGCCGCCAAGGGCCGGGGCCGCCAGATGCCACCCCCCGTCCTCGTGGCCGACACGGACACGGTGGACCACCTCTGTGTCGACGTGCCCGACACGGCACGGCGTCTGGCCGCAGCGCACTGGCCCGGTGGGCTGACCCTGATCCTCACCGCGCGCCCGGACCTCGGCTGGGACCTGGGCGAGACCGGGGGCACCCTCGCCCTGCGCATGCCCGACCAACCGGTGGTCCTGGAACTGCTGCGTGCCACGGGGCCCCTGGCGGTCACCTCCGCGAACCTGACCGGGCAGCCGCCCGCCACCGATGTCGCGGCCGCACGCGCCTCCTTCGGAGACCTCGTCGCCGACTACCTCGACGGCGGGCCGACCCCAGGATCGACGCCCTCGACGATCATCGACCTGGCCCACGGCCGACCCCGCGCGATCCGATTGGGGACCGTTCCCCTGGCGGCCCTCTCCGCGGACGCCGGGGAGGAGATCCTCGCTCCGGCCTGAGCAGGCTCTGCCCCCGTCCGCCCTCGTACCTCCGCTCCCGGCCCTGCCGGGACGCCCCACACCTTCCCACCGACCCCCGGGAGCGCACCCCACCCATGAAGGTCTACCTGCTGCTGATGCTGGTGGCGATGGGCGCCACGGCCCTGCTGACGCCACTGGTGCGCTGGGTGTCCCTGCGCTGGGGGATCGTGCCGGAACTGCGCACGCGCGACATCCAGGCAACACCGGTGCCCCGCATGGGTGGCGTGGCGATGACCGGAGGCCTCCTCATCGCGCTGCTGCTGGGAAGCCGCATCCCCTACATGGCCCCCGTCTTCGCCACCTCGGTGCCCTGGGCCGTCATGGGGGGTGCTGCCGCCATGTGCGTGCTGGGGGTGGTCGACGACCTCCTGGAGCTGGACTGGTACACGAAGCTGGCCGGGCAGATGCTGATCGTCGGGCTCATGGCGGCCAATGGCGTGCAGCTGGTGAGCTTCCCGATCTTCGGCCTCACGATCGGGTCCTCGCGGCTGTCGCTGTTCGTCACGGTGCTCGTGGTGGTCGCCATCATCAATGCGGTGAACTTCATCGACGGCCTGGACGGTCTGGCGGCCGGCGTGGTCGGCATCGGGGCCGTGGCCTTCTTCGCCTACTCCTACCTGCTCACACGACTCATGGGGGCGGCCTCGTACGCGACGACCGCATCAGTGGTGGTGGTCACCCTGGCGGGCATCTGTGTGGGCTTCCTGTGGTTCAACTTCCACCCCGCCTCCATCATGATGGGCGGAGGTGCGGAGACCCTGGGCCTGGTCCTGGCAGCCGCCGGCATCATCGTCACCGGTCAGATCGACCCGGTGGTGCTGGGCAGCCAGCAGGTGCTGGCGGGTCTGCTGCCCATCCTGCTGCCCCTGGCGGTCATCGTCGTGCCCCTGGGGGACCTGGTGGTCACCAGTGTGCGGCGCATGGCCCAACGCAAGAGCCCCTTCCATGCCGACCGCACCCACTTCCACGACCGTCTCCTGGCACGGGGGCACACCCACCGCGGCGTCGTCGTGATCCTCTACCTGTGGACCGCACTGGTGGCGCTGTCGGCGGTGGCACTGCTGGTCTTCCCCCTGGGACGCGTGCTCTCCCTCGCGCTCCCGGTGGCCGGCGTGGTGATGGTGCTGACCGCCTCGGAGTTCCCCGGCAGGAGGAGGGCGGCCCATGCGGGGCCACGTGTCCCTCCAGCCCCCACACCCGAACGACCAGGAGTCGACCATGACTGACACGCACGGGTCGGGCCCCGTCGTCCTGCACGAGTCCGTGCACCGCGCCGTCGCGGGGCTTCGGCGCACCCTCCTCGCTGTCGTGGCGGTGTCCGTGGTGCTCGAACTGCTCTGGGGGGTCCTCGCCCCGGGCCGACCGTGGGTCTCGGCGCTGGTGGCGGTGGTGGCGACCGTGGCACTGGTGTCCCTGACCTGGCTGACCGTGTCCCGGGCGGCGGCCGGGCCCGAGACCCTGCTCGCCTGGATCGCCGGGGGGTACGTGGCCAAGGTGGTCATCGTGGCCGCCGCCCTGCTCGGCGCGCGCGCAGCGGGCTTGGACGTGCGGATGGTCGGGATCTGTGTGGTCATCGTGGTCGTCGTGGCACTGGGGTGTGAGGTCTGGGCCTTCGTGCGTGCCCGCGTGCCCTCCGTGGTGCCCGTACCGCGGGAGCGGGGAACCTCAGGGGACGAGGGCGCGGCATGAGTCCGACGGCTGGTGGCAGCTTGTCCACCACTGCCCGGATTGGCTGTTAGCATGGGGTCGCCCCACGGGGCACCGAACGTGGGACGACGCCAGACAACGACGCCAGACAGACGACATCGGGAGGACATCCTGTCCACACTCACCAGGGCGGAAGAAACCCCAGGCGTCCGCACTCACCCGAAACCACGTTGGTACTGGATCACCGTCGGCGTGCTCCTGGCGATGGCTGCCGTCACCTTCTGGCCAGCGATGACCGAGGAACCCCACCAGCCGGGCATTCTCGACTTCTTCCCCGACGCGATCTTCGGGGACGGAACGTTCTTTTCCTTCAACCGCGTGACGTTGGCACGGGTGGTCGTCGCCGTCGTCCTGTGCGTGGTCCTCGGCATCGCCGCCTCCCGGGCGAAGCTGGTCCCTACACGCGGTCAGCTGCTCGTGGAGATGCTCGCGGAGTTCGTGCGCAGGTCGATCGGCATCGAGATGCTGGGTGAGTCACGGGGACGCCGCTTCGCCCCCCTGCTGGGAGTGATCTTCATCGGGGTGCTCGGCATGAACCTCACGGGGATCGTGCCGGGCATCAACATCGCCGCCTCCTCCGTGATGTCCGTCCCGGTCGTCTTCGCGGTCCTCGCCTACGTCACCTTCCTTTCCGCGGGCATCCGCGCCCAGGGTCTGGGCGGGTTCCTCAAGTCACAGCTGTTCCCCCCGGGCATGCCCTGGCCCATCTACTTCCTCATCACGCCCATCGAGTTCTTCTCCAGCTTCGTGGTCCGCCCGGCCACCCTGGCGATCCGACTCCTGTGCAACATGATCTCCGGTCACCTCCTGCTCGCCCTGACGTTCTTCGGCACCTCGGCCATGCTCGCCAGCGCCGGTGCGATGAAGGGAATGGCGGTCGTGATGGTCGGGACCTCCCTGGTCGTCACCCTGTTCGAGATCTTCATCGCGGTCCTGCAGGCCTACATCTTCGCCGTGCTCACGGCTGTCTACATCAAACTGTCCGTCGAGGCCCACTGATCCCCGTACGGTCCACCGGCGCCCCCGGGCGCCCAGAGAGAAGGAAACACACATGACCGGTTCCATCGTCACCATCGGCTACGGCCTCGCGACCCTCGGCCCGGGCATCGGCATCGGCATCCTGGTCGGAAAGACCCAGGAGGCCACTGCCCGTCAGCCCGAGGTGGCCGCCCGCCTGTTCACCAACATGATGATCGGCGCGGCCCTGGTCGAGGCACTCGGCCTGATCGGCTTCGTCCTCGCCCTGATCGCCTGATGGTGCTCCTCCCGTCCGCAGCCGCCGAGGGGGACTTCGACGGCATGTCGGTGATCCTCCCCCCGTTCGGCGAGATCTTCTGGGGCGCACTGGTCCTGCTGGCGATCCTCCTGGTCGTCGGCAAGTACGCACTGCCCCGGATCTACGCCCTGCTCGATGAGCGTCAGGCGAAGATCGAGGAAGGCCTCGGTGCTGCCGAGAAGGCACGGGAGGACCGTGCTCTTGCTGCACGCGAACGCGACGAGCTGCTGCGCGAGGCCAGCGCCGAGGCCCAGACCACCCGCGAGCGTGCCGCGGATGACGCGAAGCGCATCCTCGTCGATGCCCGAGAAGAGGCCCGGGTGGAGTCCCAACGCATCCTCGAGAGTGCCCAGCGTCAGATCGCGGCGGAGCGTCAGGCTGCCGAGATCTCACTGCGTTCCGACGTCGGTCTGCTCGCCACCGAGCTGGCGGAGAAGATCGTCGGGGAGCAGCTCACGGACACCGCCCTCTCGGCCCGCGTCGTGGACCGCTTCCTCGACGAGCTCGAGAGGGACACCGCATCCGTCCCCGGTGGGGTCGATCGCTGATGCGTGCCGCCAGTGAGTCCACGCTGACCCATGCACGGGGGGTGCTGCGTGACGCCCTCGTCGCGGGCTCGACCCCGGCCATGAGGGTCGCCGAGGACCTCTTCGGGCTCTCGGACATCGCACGCACGGACGTGCGCCTGCGTGAGGCGTTCACGGACCCCGCCCGTGAGGTCGCCGACCGGGTCGACCTGGCCCGCGACCTGCTCGGGCCCCATGTGCAGCCGGAGACCCTGGAGGTCGTCGATGCGCTGGTGTCGGGCCACTGGTCGGACCCGCTGGACCTGCACGACGCACTGGAGGTCCTGGGCATCTGGGCCACCCTGGATGACGCCATGGACCACGACACGATCGCGACCGTCGAGGAGGAGCTGTTCCAGGTCAGGGAGTTCCTCGGCGGCAACCGCGAGCTGCGCAATGATTTCTCCGACCTCGGCCGTGGCACCCGCCACGACCGGGCGGACCTCGCACAGACCCTCTTCGGGCCCCACGTGTCCGTGTGGACCATGCGTCTGCTGCGGCGCGCGGTGGGCCGGACCTCGCACGGGCGACTGCTCGCCACGCTGCGTCGCCTGGAGGTGCACGCTGCCGAGATCCGACACCGTCGCCTCGTCAGTGTCGTCGCAGCTGCCCCGATGACCACCGCACAGGTCGAGCGACTCAGGCGGATCGTGTCGAGACGATTCGGCTCCGACGTGACCGTCAATGTGGCGGTCGACCCGTCGCTGGTGGGGGGCTTCCGCCTCCTCACCGGGGACACCGCCGTCGACTCCTCGATCTCGACCCAGGTCGACGACCTCAAGACGGCCCTGGCCCGCTGACCCCACACCACTCCGACCACAGAAGACAGAAGGAATGCCCAATGGCTGAACTCACCATCAGTCCCGAGGAGATCCGCGCAGCACTGGATTCCTTCGTGGACTCCTACGCGCCCTCGGCGGTGGCGGCCGAGGAGGTCGGCCACGTGACCGAGACCGCGGACGGCATCGCGCGCGTGGACGGACTGCCCGGCGCCATGGCCAATGAGCTCCTCCGCTTCGCCGACGGCACCCTGGGCATGGCCATGAACCTCGAGGTCCGCGAGATCGGTGCGGTCGTCCTGGGCGACTTCAGTGGTATCGAGGAGGGGCAACTGGTCCACCGCACCGGTGAGGTCCTCTCCGTGCCGGTGGGTGACGGTTACCTCGGGCGCACCGTGGATCCCCTGGGGCGCCCCATCGACGGTCTCGGGGAGATCACCGACATCGCGGGGCGCCGCGCCCTGGAGCTGCAGGCACCGGGCGTCATGGCCCGCAAGTCAGTGCACGAGCCCCTGCAGACGGGGCTCAAGGCCATCGACTCGATGATCCCGATCGGGCGCGGTCAGCGCCAGCTGATCATCGGTGACCGCCAGACCGGCAAGACGGCCATTGCCATCGACACCATCCTCAACCAGCGCGAGAACTGGAAGACGGGGGATCCCTCCCAGCAGGTGCGCTGCGTGTACGTGGCCATCGGTCAGAAGGGATCGACCATTGCCTCGGTGCGCTCCACGCTGGAGGACGCCGGTGCCATGGAGTACACGACGATCGTCGCCTCCCCGGCCTCCGACCCTGCCGGCTTCAAGTACATGGCCCCCTACACGGGCTCCGCGATCGGCCAGCACTGGATGTACGAGGGCAAGCACGTCCTCATCGTCTTCGACGACCTCTCCAAGCAGGCTGAGGCCTACCGAGCCGTGTCCCTGCTGCTGCGCCGTCCGCCGGGGCGCGAGGCCTACCCCGGAGACGTGTTCTACCTGCACTCCCGGCTCCTGGAGCGCTGCGCCAAGCTCTCCGACGAGCTGGGCGGCGGCTCGATGACCGGACTCCCGATCATCGAGACCAAGGCCAATGACGTGTCGGCCTACATCCCGACCAATGTCATCTCCATCACCGACGGACAGATCTTCCTGCAGTCCGACCTCTTCAACGCGGACCAGCGTCCCGCAGTGGATGTGGGCATCTCGGTGTCCCGCGTCGGCGGCGACGCCCAGATCAAGGCCATGAAGAAGGTCGCGGGCACGCTCAAGCTGACACTGGCCCAGTACCGGTCGATGGCGGCCTTCGCCATGTTCGCCTCCGATCTGGATGCCACGACCCGTCAGCAGCTCACGCGTGGCGAGCGGCTCATGGAGCTGCTCAAGCAACCCCAGAACTCGCCCTACCGGGTCGAGGACCAGGTTGCCTCCATCTGGACGGGCACCAACGGGTTCCTCGACGACATCAACGTGTCGGACGTGCTGGACTTCGAGCACCAGCTGCTCGACCACCTGCGCGCCCACTCCGACGTCCTGTCGACGATCGCCTCCACCGGGCTGCTGGAGCCCGACACCGAGGAGGAGCTGCGTCGCGTGGTCACCGCCTTCCACGACCAGTGGGTGGGGGGGCGTGCAGGTACCGTCGCACCCGAGGAGGGCGACGTCGAGGCCGAGCACTCCCGAGAGGAGATCGTGCGCGAGCGACCCACCACCGGGAAGAAGGCCTGACCCGTGGCCGGTCAGCAGAGGGTCTACAAGCAGCGCATCGCCTCGACGCAGACCTTGGGGAAGGTCTTCCGTGCCATGGAGATGATCGCTGCCTCCCGGATCGGGGCGGCGCGCCGTGCCGCCACGGAGCTGGGTCCCTACGAGCGTGCGCTCACCCAGGCGGTCGCTGCGGTGGCCGTGCACACCGATCTCGGACACCCGCTGACGGATGAGCGTCATGACACACCACGTGTGGCCGTCCTCGTCATCGCCTCTGACAGGGGCATGGCGGGGGCCTACTCCGCCACGGTCCTGCGTGAGACCGAGAAGCTGCTGGAGCGCCTGCGCGAGGAGAGCAAGGACCCGGTCCTCTACACTTCGGGACGGCGCGCCCAGCAGTACTTCCACTTCCGCAACATCCCGATCGAGCACTCCTGGGAGGGGGAGTCGGACTCCCCGAGCCCGGAGATGGTCCGCTCCATCTCCAGGGAGCTGTTGGAGAGGTTCCTCGACCCCGGGCTCCTCACCGGTGTGTGCCAGGTCCACCTCGTCTACACGCGTTTCCGGACCATGATGAGCCAGGTCCCGGCCGTGCGGCAGATGCTGCCCCTCACCGTGGTCGACGCCCCGGAGTCGGACAAGGAACGCGAGGGCGAACTGGGCCAGGTGGACCACCCCGACCAGGCCTTCCCGGAGTACGAGTTCATCCCCTCGGCGGAGGGCGTGCTGGACGCACTGCTGCCGCTGTACGTGGAGAGCCGCATCCGCAATGTCCTGCTGCAGTCCGCGGCTTCTGAGCTCGCGTCGCGTCAGCGCGCGATGCACACGGCGACGGACAACGCCGAGGACCTCATCACCAAGTACACGCGTCTGGCGAATTCGGCCCGCCAGGCGGAGATCACGCAGGAGATCAGCGAGATCGTGGGCGGGGCCGACGCACTCGTCAAGGGCTGAGCCCGAGGCAGACGGAGAAGGAAACAATGACCAAGACATCAACCGCTGGTGAGGGCCGCGTCGCGCGCGTGGTCGGACCTGTCGTCGACGTCGAGTTCCCGCCGGACCGGATCCCACCCCTCTACAACGCCCTGCGCGTCAAGGTGGACCTGTCCGGGCAGGGAGAGGGCGAGGAGTCCTTCACGATGACCCTCGAGGTGGCCCAGCACCTGGGTGACAACCTCGTGCGCACCATCGCACTCAAGCCGACGGATGGCCTGGTGCGGGGCACCAGGGTCCTCGACACGGGCGGGCCGATCTCGGTGCCCGTGGGCGACGTGACCAAGGGCCACGTGTTCAACGTGACCGGCGACGTCCTCAACCTCAAGCCCGGGGAGGAGCTGGACGTCAAGGTGCGCTGGCCGATCCACCGCCAGCCCCCCGCCTTCGACCAGCTCGAGTCGCGCACCAAGATGTTCGAGACGGGCATCAAGGTCATCGACCTGCTCACCCCATACGTCCAGGGAGGCAAGATCGGGCTCTTCGGTGGTGCCGGTGTGGGCAAGACGGTGCTGATCCAGGAGATGATCCAGCGCGTCGCCCAGGACCACGGCGGTGTCTCCGTGTTCGCCGGGGTGGGGGAGCGCACCCGTGAGGGCAACGACCTCATCCACGAGATGGAGGAGGCCGGCGTCTTCGACAAGACCGCACTGGTCTTCGGCCAGATGGACGAGCCGCCGGGGACGCGTCTGCGCATCGCCCTGACGGGCCTGACGATGGCGGAATACTTCCGCGATGTCCAGCACCAGGACGTCCTCCTCTTCATCGACAACATCTTCCGGTTCACCCAGGCCGGCTCCGAGGTGTCCACCCTGCTGGGGCGCATGCCCTCCGCAGTGGGGTACCAGCCGAACCTGGCCGACGAGATGGGCGCCCTCCAGGAGCGCATCACCTCCGCGGGGGGACACTCCATCACCTCCCTCCAGGCGATCTACGTCCCGGCCGACGACTACACGGATCCCGCTCCCGCGACGACCTTCGCCCACCTGGACGCCACCACGGAGCTCTCCCGCGAGATCGCCTCCCGCGGGCTGTACCCCGCGGTGGACCCGCTGGCCTCCACGAGCCGCATCCTCGACCCGAAGCTGGTGGGTACCGAGCACTACGAGGTGGCCACGCGCGTCAAGGCCATCCTCCAGAAGAACAAGGAGCTGCAGGACATCATCGCGATCCTGGGTGTCGACGAGCTGTCCGAGGAGGACAAGGTCACCGTCGCCCGGGCACGCAGGATCCAGCAGTTCCTCTCGCAGAACACCTACATGGCGGAGAAGTTCACGGGAGTGCCCGGATCCACGGTTCCGCTCTCGGAGACGATCGAGGCCTTCCGGCGCATCTCCGAGGGCGACTACGACCAGGTTCCCGAGCAGGCCTTCTTCAACATCGGCGGTATCGAGGACCTCGAGCGCCGGTGGCACGAGATGCAGAAGGACGCCTGATGGCCGGCGGGATCCTCCAGGTGGAGGTCGTCTCCCAGGAGGGGCGACTGTGGCACGGGCGCGGCACGGCCGTGCGCGTCCCGGCCAGTGACGGTGCCCTGGGCGTCCTGCCGCGCCGCCAGCCCCTGCTCGCGACCCTGACCGCGGGTGAGGTGGTCGTCGACGTCGAGGGTGGGGAGCCCGTCACCTTCCAGGTGGACTCGGGGTTCGTCTCGGTGGACTCCGACTTCGTCACCGTCGTCGTGGACCACGGTAGTGTGGTCTGATCAGGGACTCCGGCAGCATCCCACGGTGCCCGACAGGTCGGGTCCCCGGATGCGGACCGACCACCGGGGGAGGTGAGGGGTATGGGGACGTTCCTGGCTGTGCTCGTCTGGGTGCTCCTCGTCGTGCTGGCCGCCTCAGTCGCAGTATGGCTGTACTTCAATGTGCGCGCCCGGCGTCTGGACACCCACGTGGGGTCCTTCCGTTGCTGGACCCGACCGGACCCCCAGTCCGGGTGGACCTCGGGCATTGCGCACTACGGCGTGGAGACGCTGTCCTGGTACAGGCTCGTGGGGTTCTCCACCAAGCCCGTCTTCACCCTTCCCCGTCGCGGCCTGGAGGTGTCGGCACCGTTCACCCGAGCGGTCGACGGATCGATCCTGGAGGTCCGTCTCAGTGCGGGTGACCAGCGCTGGGAGTTCGCCATCGCACCCTCCTCCTACACCGGTCTGGTCTCCTGGGCCGAGTCCGGCCCGCCCCGCCACCTCTGATTCCCGGTCTGCTGCCCGCCACGCGGGGTGGTGCACGGCCCGGGGCACGGTGCTGTTAGGCTCGCCGCCGTGCGTGTCGTCATCGCCTCCTGTGCCGTGGACTACTCCGGCCGTCTCACCGCCCACCTGGACCTCGCCAAGAGGGTGCTCATGCTCAAGGCCGACGGATCCGTCCTCATCCACTCCGACGGTGGCTCCTACAAGCCGCTCAACTGGATGAGCGCGCCCTGCGTGCTCCATGTCTCCGAGCCGGACCCCGACGAGCAGGTGGCCGGCGTCACCGAGGTGTGGACCGTGCGCGCCGCCAAGGGCGAGGACCAACTGGTGATTCGTGTCCACGAGGTCCTCGCCGATGTCCTGGAGGACCTCGGCGTGGATCCCGGGCTGGTGAAGGACGGTGTCGAAGCCCATCTCCAGGAGCTCCTGGCAGCTCAGGTGCCCGACATCCTGGGCAGCGGATGGACCCATGTCCGGCGTGAGTTCCCCACCCCGATCGGGCCCGTGGACCTTCTCGTCCACGACCCGGGGGGTCGCCCGGTCGCCATCGAGGTCAAGCGTCGAGGCGGCGTGGACGGGGTGGAACAGCTCACCCGCTATCTCTCACTGCTCTCGCGCGATCCACTCCTCGCTGAGATCAGGGGGATGTTCGCCGCCCAGGAGATCACCCGCCAGGCGCGCACCCTGGCTGAGGACCGGGGCATCGGGTGCCTTCTCCTGGACTATGACGCGATGAGGGGACTGGACGACCGGGAGTCCCGACTGTTCTGACCCGGGTGCACTCCGGTGGACAGGAGTGCACAATTGGGGATGTGAATGAGCAACCCACGGTCCTGCGCGGCCGCATCGTCCTGGAGGACGGGATCCTGGACGACGGCGTCGTCGCCCTTGAGGGCGCGCGCATCCGCGCGGTCGGCCCCGCGGACGGGATCGGCGTGGGGGACCGCGTCCTGGCTGACGCGGTGCGCCGGACCCCCCGCTCCGACCTGACGTTCCTGGCGGGCCTGGTGGACGTGCACTGCCACGGTGGAGGTGGCGCGTCCTTCCCGGATGCCACCACCCGGGAGGAGGTGCTCACCGCTGTGCGGGAGCACCGACGCCACGGGACCACCTCCCTGGTCGCCTCATGCGTCACTGCCGCCCCCGAGGTCCTCCTGCGCAGCGCGGAACTCCTCGCCGGGCTCGCGGACGAGGGTGAGCTCGCCGGGATCCACTTCGAGGGTCCCTTCGTCTCAGCGGCCCGCTGCGGGGCCCAGGACCCGGCCCACATCATCGAACCCGACCCGACGCTCACGCTGGAGCTCATGCGCTCCTCCCGCGGGCACGCCGTCACCATGACGCTGGCCCCGGAGAAGGCCCACGCCTTCGGTCCCGGATCGGTGGCGGAGGTGCTCATCGAGAACGGCGCGCTTCCCTCCTGGGGGCACACGGACTCCGATCCGGCCCACGCGCGCGCGGCCCTGGACTACTCGCGTGAGGAACTCAGTGCCGCCCCCGGGGCCCGCTCCGGGCGGGCCACGGTCACCCATCTGTTCAACGGGATGCGGCCCCTGCACCACCGTGATCCCGGCCCCATCGCCGAGTTCCTCTCCGGTGCGGTCCGCCACGGGGCGATCGTGGAGATGATCTGCGACGGCGTCCACCTGGATCCCTCGGTCGTGCGCGACGTCCACGAGATCCTGGGGCGCGACCAGTGCGTGCTGATCACCGATGCCATGGCTGCTGCGGGCATGGCTGACGGGGAGTACCAACTGGGTCCCCAGGCGGTGACGGTCCGTGACGGGGTCGCGCGCCTGAGCGGTGGCACGTCGATCGCGGGCGGGACGTCCCACCTCCTGGACTGTGTGCGGGTGGCCGTCACAGGAGCCGGGATCCCCCTCGTGGATGCCGTGTACATGGCGAGCCGTCAGGGTGCACGGATCCTGGGGGACGAGAGCATCGGTCGGCTTGCCCCCGGGTGCCGGGGCGACGTCGTTGCGGTGGACACCGACCTGCGGCCCGTCACGGTGTGGCGCGGTGGCGAGGTCGTGGACTGATGCCACGTTCCAGGCGCTCCCGCAAGCGGCCCTGGGGGGAGCCCCATCCCGAGCTCGATCCGGACCGACTCCACTCGCTGCCCCGCAGCGAACCGGGCCCCGACGGAGGGATGTTCCACGTCCAGTACCTGCGTGCCGCGACCAAGGAGTACCTCTGCCCGGGGTGCCTGCACACCGTCGAGGTGGGGATGGCCCACGTGGTCGCGTGGCCCCAGGAGTCGGCCTACGGGGTGCCGGAGGGGCCGGAGGCGCGTCGGCACTGGCACGCCGCGTGCTGGCGGAGACGGTTGAGGCCGTCATGACAGCCGATGCTCGAGGTACCGTGCGCCGTGTGTGCACAGGTCGCCGAGTTGCCCGTATCGTGGGGAGAATGGGAATGGTCATCGAATCGGAGGGATGTCAGACGTGGCACGCGTGAGGCAGTTCGCGGCGGCGTTGGTCGCTGCCATCCTGGCGCTGGTCGCCGTGGCGATCGGGGTCCTGGCCCTGACGGTGTGGAAGCCGGCCGACCAGGTCGTGGCCTCCACCACGCCGGACCGTCCCTATGTCATCACCCGGGACAAGGTGCTGCCGCTGCTTGCGAAGGACGTGACGGTGACCGTCACCGCTCCCGGGGACGAGGAGGTCTCACTGGTCCTCGGTACCACGGGTGATGTACTCGGATGGATCGGGGACTCCCCCTACACCGAGGTCGTCGGCGTTGAGTCCGGTATGGAGAACCTCAAGACGGTGGACCACCCGGGCTCGGGCGACGACTCCCAGTCCGGGGAGGCCCAGTCCGGGGAGGACACTCAGGAGGGTGATCCGGCCCAGTCCGGAGCGACGCCCACAGGCAATGACATGTGGCTCCAGGAGGCCACCGGACGTGGGTCAACCTCGCTGACCCTCAACGATGTCGGCACGGGACGCTCCATCCTCGCGGCGGTGGACGGCAGTGCGGACGCCCCCACGCTGACGCTCACCTGGGCCGTGCACCAGGCCAATGCCAGCGCCGTGGTGGCTTTCGCGCTCGCAGTGCTGTTCGCTGTCATCGCCACCCTGTTCCTCATTTCCGAGCTGCGGATCCAGCGTCACCGCAGGCGTCGTGCGGTGGTGCTGGCCGAGCGGGCGGGGGCGGACGCTGCGGACACCCAGGTGATCCCGCTGGACCAGGTGCGGGCCATGGCCCAGGAGAATGCGGACACCGACGATGCGGATGCCGCGAGGTCGGGCACTGCTGCAGGCGACACGTCACAGGGCACCACCTCGGAGGAGCTGACCGGGGACGACACCGAGGCCGTGCCGGAGCGCGGGACCGAGCGTGAGGCGACGCCCACCGGAACCGGTCAGCCGGACGAGGGCGAGCCGACCCCCGCACAGGCAGACGTCGAGCGGAAGCCACTGCTCGGACGCCACGGGGACCTCGACTCGCCACTCGACGTGGTCCCCCCGGTGAGGGGCCCCCGGGACTCTGGACTCATCGACGTCTCCGCCATCAGGGCGGGCGTCGCGTTCCCCACCCGACGCGTCCTGCGGGAGGCCCGTGACAAGGGTGAGCACACAGTCATCATCGACGGGCAC
>JBQEKJ010000004.1:22436-23756 GCA_052103835.1 Pauljensenia sp. | reverse complement strand
GGCCAGGGTGACGTTCTCGAGGATCGTCTTGTGGGCGAAGAGGTTGAACGACTGGAAGACCATCCCGACGTCTGCCCGCAGGGCGGCAAGCTTCTTGCCCTCCTTCGGCAGTGCCACGCCGTCGATGTAGATCTCGCCCGAGGTGACCGTCTCCAGACGGTTGATGGTCCGGCACAGGGTGGACTTGCCGGAGCCCGACGGCCCGACCAGGAGCACGACCTCGCCCTTGTTCACGGTCAGGTTGATGTCATGGAGGGCCTCGAAGTCACCGAAGTGCTTGTAGACATGCTCCACGACGACGAGCGGCCCAGCGGGGGCACCTTGGACTTTTTCCTCTGACATGGCCATGACTTTACCTTCAGGGACGCCAGGTATGCCAATGGTCCAGTCCGTGGACTGCGGCATCCCTCACGCAGGGGATGCGAGGGGGATCAGCACAGGTTGACTTGGGTGCACCATGAACAGGGACGAGGGCGGCCCCGGCGAGCCCGGGCCAGGATCGTTCCAGTCCGGCCGACAGTCCTGCTCAGTCCGCGTCCAGCCCCGGGTCCAGTGCCATGAGGTCGGCCAGGGTCTGGGGACGCACCACCCAGCGCGCACACCCGTCCTCGACGGCCAGCACCCCAGGCTTGGTGAGCATGTTGTAGTTCGAGGCCATTGACCACCCGTAGGCCCCCGTCGCTGGCACCACCAGCAGGTCCCCGGCCGTCACATCGGCGGGGAGATCCACGTCATGGACCACGACGTCCCCCGACTCGCAGTGCTTGCCCACCACCCGCGAGCGCTGCCAGGGTCCCCACGGCGCTCGGTTCGCCAGGGTCGCGGTGTAGGCCGCTCCGTAGAGGGCCGGGCGGATGTTGTCGGACATGCCGCCGTCGACGGCCACGTACCGGCGCACGGCCCCGCCCTCCAGCGTCACGTCCTTGACCGCGCCCACGCGGTACACGGTGACGGTGGTCGGCCCCACCACCGAGCGTCCGGGCTCCACCGAGACGTGGGGCACCGATGTGTCGGTCTCCTCGGCGGCCGCCCGAACGGCCGCGGCGACACCGCGCGCCACCTCAGCGGGCGAGGTCGGCACCGGATCGGCACCGGTGTAGGCGATCCCCACACCCCCTCCGAGGTCCACCTCGCGGGTCGACACACCGAGCTCGCGTTCGACGCGGGCGCGGAAGTCCATGACGATGCGGGCCGCCGCCACGAAGGCGTCCGTCCCCTCGATCTGGCTGCCGATGTGGTTGTGGAAACCGAGGAGTTCCAGGTGCGGGCTCACGATGATCGCGCGCACCACGTCCATCGCGGAGCCGTCGGCCACCGAGA
>JBQEKJ010000004.1:8374-22426 GCA_052103835.1 Pauljensenia sp. | reverse complement strand
CGAGACCCCGAACTTCTGGTCCTCGTGCGAGGTCGCGATGTACTCGTTGCCGCCGGCGTGGATGCCGGTCTTGAGGCGCACCATGACGCGCGCCGTGACGCCGAGCGCCGCGGCGATGCGCTCCACCTGGCCGACCTCGTGGAGGGAGTCGATGAAGATCCGCTCGATGCCCGCGCCCTCCCCCGCCCCGAGGGCGAGTTCGATCTCGGCGTCGAGTTTGTTGTTGCCGTGCAGGCCCACGCGGGCCGGGTCGGCGCCCGCGCGCAGGGTGAGGGCGAGCTCCCCCAGGGAGGCGGTGTCGATGCCGAGGCCCTCCGCGGTCACCACGTCCACGACGTCCGCGCACAGCAGGGCCTTGGCGGCGTAGAAGGCGTCTCCGCCGGCCATGCCGTAGCCGTCCCAGAACTCCTCCGCCATGGCGCTGGTCCACACCCGGGCCCGTCCGCGCAGGTCAGCGCGGTCCAGCACGTAGACGGGGGTGGCGAAGTCGCGGGCGATGTCCTCCAGTGGCACTCCCCCGACCTCGAGCGAACCGTCGGCGCGGCGACGCGTGGTCCACGGCCACAGGTCGGGGCGCTCGTCGGGCTCGGGGCACACGAGGCTGCCCGCATCCTTCACGAGGGCGGGGCCGCCCTCGTCAATGGGTGCGGTCCCCACAACGGGCACACCATCGGGGACGGGCACACCCGCGGGGACGGGCTCGCTCCCGGAGCACACAGTGCTGCCGGGCACGGGGGCGTCGTGGGGCGTGGGGGCGGCGCTCACGGGTCACATCCTCTCGGGTGCCTCGACGCCGAGCAGGCCCAGGCCATTGCGCAGGACCTGGGAGACGGCGTCGTTGAGCCACAGGCGCGCGACGTGTCCGGGGGTGACGGGCTCGTCGCCGCGCGGGGTGACGCGGCACTGGCCGTACCAGGCGTGGTAGGCGGCCGCGAGCTGCTCCAGGTAGCGGGCCACGCGGTGGGGTTCGCGCAGCTCCGCGGCCTGGGCGACCTGGGCGGGGAACTGGGCGAGCACGCCCAGCAGGTCCCCATCGGCGGGGTGGTCGAGGGCCGCGGGGTCGAAGCCCGCCTCACGGCTCACCCCGTGCTCGGCGGCATTGCGCGCCACATTGCGGGTGCGGGCGTGGGCGTACTGGACGTAGTAGACGGGGTTCTCGTTGGAGTGCGAGGTCAGCAGGTCCAGGTCGATGTCCAGGTTGGAGTCCATGGACACCCGCACCAGGGCGTAGCGGGCGGCGTCCACCCCCACTGCGTCGACCAGGTCGGCCAGGGTGACGATCGTGCCGGCGCGCTTGGACATGCGCACGGGCTGGCCGTCCTTGAGCAGGTTGACCATCTGGCCGATGAGGATCTGCATGTTGACGCCGGGGGTGTCCCCGAAGGCCTCGCACATCGCCATCATGCGCCCGATGTAGCCGTGGTGGTCGGCCCCCAGCAGGTAGATGGCGACGTCCGCGCCGCGGCGGCGCTTGTCCAGGTAGTAGGCGACGTCGCCGGCGAAGTAGGCGGCCTGACCATCGGACTTGATGAGGACGCGGTCCTTGTCGTCGCCGTAGTCGGTGGTGCGCAGCCACACCGCGCCGTCCTCGTCGAAGACCTCCCCGCGCTCGCGCAGCACCTCGATGGCGCGGGTGACGGCACCGGAGGAGTGCAGGGAGTCCTCGTGGAAGAAGACGTCGAAGTCGGAGCGGAAGGAGTGCAGGCGCTCCTTGATCTCGTCGAACATCAGGTCCACGCCGCGCGCCCGGAACGCCTCGACGGCCTCATCCTCGGGCAGCGAGACCGGATCGGGTTCCCCGGCGGCGAGGGCGTCGTGGCGGACCCGGTCCGCGATCTCGGCGATGTACTGGCCGCCGTAGCCGTCCTCGGGGGCCTCATGACCCATGGCACGGGCGTAGAGGGAACGCGCGAAGCGGTCGATCTGGGAGCCGTGGTCATTGAAGTAGTACTCGCGCGTGACCTCCGCACCGGAGGCCTCGATGAGGCGGGCCAGGGAATCGCCCACGGCGGCCCAGCGGGCACCACCCAGGTGGACGGGTCCGGTGGGGTTGGCGGAGACGTACTCCAGGTTGACCTTCATGCCGCTCAGGGAGGCATTGGTGCCGAAGGACTCCCCCGCCTCCAGGATCGTGGCCACGAGCTGCCCGGCCGAGGCGGCGCCGAGGGTGACGTTGATGAACCCGGGTCCGGCGATCGCGACCTCCTCGATACCCTCCGCCTCGCGCAGCGTGGCGGCCAGCACCTCGGCGAACTCACGGGGTGCGACGCCGGCACGCCGGGCCAGCTGGAGGGCGACATTCGTCGCCCAGTCCCCGTGGTCGCGGTTCTTGGGGCGCTCGACGCGCACGGTGTCGGGGACGTCGGCGGCGTCCAGGGCGAGCGTGCCCGAGGCCGACGCCTCGAGCAGCGTGGTGCGGATGAGGGCTGCGAGTTCTTCAGGGGTCACGGGACGAGGGTAGCCGCCGCCGAAGCACGCCTCAAACAGTGACCGAGGCACGCCTCCGTCGGGCGCGAGGCACGCCTCCCCCCGGGGCCCTCTCCGGGGTCAGTTGCGGTCGATGAGTCCGCTCTGCTCATAGGTGGTCAGCTGGTCGATGCGGTGCTGGTGGCGCTGATCCGCACTGAAGGCGGTGGCCAGGAAGGCATCGACGATGAGGGTGGCTTCCTCGGGCGTGTGCATGCGTGCGCCGATGGAGACCACATTCGCGTCATTGTGCTGACGGGCCAGAATGGCCGTCTCCTCACTCCACGCCAGAGCGGCGCGGATCCCCTGGACCTTGTTCGCAGCGATCTGCTCACCGTTGCCGGAACCGCCGATGACGATGCCCAGGGACGCCGGATCCCCGGCCACGGCCTCCGCGCAGTCCAGGCACATGGGCGGGTAGTTGTCCAAGGGGTCGAAGGTCTCGGCGCCATGGTCGACGACCTCCACAGCATCGGCCTGCAGGTGCTGGACCAGCAGGGACTTGAGCTCGAAACCTGCGTGATCGGAGGCGATGTGGACGCGCACGTGTGACCTTCCTCGGAGGGGTGCAGAGCGACGTCCATCATCTCACGCACGGCAGTGCAGGGGCATTGCCGCGGGGCTGGTAACATGTTGCGACGTCGGCCCCGATAGCTCAGCGGATAGAGCGTTCGCCTCCGGAGCGAAAGGCCGCAGGTTCGAGTCCTGTTCGGGGCACCACGAGAAGATGGCCCGGTTCCGACGAAAAGTCGGAGCCGGGCCATTCCCGTCCCCGGACGTGGGTGCCTTCTCGTGCGTACCGCCTCCTCACTTGCTACCGTGTCCGCACCGGTGCGGAACACGCACCGACACCACCCCCGCCCGGCGGCACCGCCGGAGCGCACCTGACGGACGGAGATGATGGGCGACAGCGGCTCGGGCGACAGTCCCTGGGGGCCATGCCCCCACCCCTGTGACACACCCGGGTGGGTGAACGGATGACCGAGGTCCTCCTGCTCCTGCTCTCCATGGTCGTCGTCGCTGCCGGCGGCGCGTTCGTCGCCGCCGAGTTCTCCCTCATCACGGTCAACCGCGCCTCTGTCGAGTCCGCGGCGGACAGCGGTGACCGGCGCTCCCGCGGAGTCCTGGAGGCACTGCGCCACCTCTCGACCCAGCTGTCCGGGGCACAGGTGGGCATCACCGTGACCAACCTGGCCCTGGGATTCCTCGCCGAGCCCTCCCTCGCCACACTCATCCGCCCCGCCCTCGTCGACCTGGGGGTGCCCGAAGCGGGGGTCAGCACCATCTCCGTGACGATCGCCCTCCTCACAGCGACCGTCATCACCATGGTGTTCGGTGAGCTGGTGCCGAAGAACCTTGCCATCTCACGCCCCCTCGCCACTGCCCGGGCCGTGCAGGGCTTCCAGCGCGGCTTCACGCGCGCCGTGGCCTGGCCGATCCGTTTCTTCAACGGCACCGCCAACGCGATCCTCCGCCTCTTCGGCATCACCCCCCAGGAGGAACTCGCCTCGGCCCGCTCAGCAGAGGAACTCACCGCCCTGGTGCACCATTCGGCCCTGCGCGGGACCCTCGCCCCCGACACCGCCGACCTCGTGGAACGCACCCTGACCTTCGGGGACCGGCGCGCCCGCGACGTCATGGTCCCGGGTTCCTCGATGGTCACCCTCTCCCCCACCTCGACGGTCGCGGACCTGGTCCGGCGTTCGCGGCGCACGGGACACTCGCGATTCCCCGTCGTCAGCGTCTCGGAGGAGGGCGGGATCCTGCGCAGGGTCCCCGTGGGCATCGCCCACATCCGCTCCTCCCTCTCCATTCCCGTGGAACGTTGGGCCGTGACCACGGTGGACACGCTCTCCGCCCCCGCCACCCTCGTCCCCGATTCCGTCCACATCGACGATCTCATGGAACGCCTGCGCAGCGGAGGTCTCCAGATGGCACTCCTCATCGACGAGTTCGGGGCGCTGGCCGGCCTCGTCACCCTGGAGGACGTCGTGGAGGAGCTGGTGGGCGAGCTCTACGACGAGCACGACCCGGCGGACCGCCCGTCCGGTCCACCGCCCCCTCCCGGTGGGACGGTCCTGCCCGGACTCACCCGGCTGGACGAGCTGCCCGACCTGCTCGGAGTCACGCTGCCCGACTCGCCCGACGCGGAGACCCTGGGCGGGCTGGTCACGGCTCGACTCGGACGTCTGGCGGAGGAGGGCGACGAGGTGTCCCTGAGCACCATCGGTCCCGAGGCCCGCGCCCTGCACCTGGAGGTCCTCTCCGTGAGCGACCACCGGGTGACGAGCGTGCTGGTCGAGGACCTCCCTCCAGGTGCCGACGACGGAAGCGCTGTCCACGACGGCCACGGTCTGCCCCCTGAGGAGCCCCGGTCATGACCCCCTTTGCCTCCGCCCTGCTCACCGTGGTCCTGCTCGCTGCGAACGCATTCTTCGTGGGCGCCGAGTTCGCGCTGATCTCCGCGCGACGCACCCGCGTCGAGCCCCTGGCCACGTCCGGGTCCCGCCCGGCACGGATCACCCTCTTCGCCATGGGACACGTCTCGCTGATGATGGCCGGGGCACAACTGGGGATCACCGTGTGCTCCCTGGCCCTCGGCGCCGTAGCGGAGCCGATGATCGCCGCCACCATCGAGATCCCCCTGCACGCCGTGGGTGTCCCCGATTCCTGGCTGCATCCCATCGCACTGGTCATCGCCCTGTCACTGGTCACCTACCTCCATGTCGTCCTGGGTGAGATGGTGCCCAAGAACATCGCCATCGCGGGTCCCGAGCGCCTGGCCATGGCCCTCTCCCCCGTCCTGGTCGCCCTCGTCACCCTCCTCCTGCCGCTGCTGTGGGTCCTCAACGGCCTGGCCAACCTGGTCCTGCGCCTGATCCGCGTGACCCCGCGCGACGAGGTCGCCTCCGCCTTCACCGGCGACGAGGTGGCGGACCTGGTGGCCGAGTCGCGCCGCAGTGGTCTCATCGATCGCGACGACGAGCGCCTCGTCCTGGGGGCGCTGACCTTCACGGAACGGGACGTGAGATCTGTCCTCATCCCCATGGGCAGGGTCGCCACGCTGGACGAGTCCCTCCCGGTCGCCGATGCCGCCGCGGCCGCCGCCCGTCTGGGCTTCTCCCGCTTCCCCGGGCGGGGCGCCACCGGAGCCCCCTGCGGCTACATCCACATCAAGGACCTCCGGGTCGAGGACCCCGACCGCAGGGGGCGGCGACTCGGCACCCAGGTCGTCCGCCCCCTGCCGCAGGTCGCGGCCACGGACTCCCTGCGCACCGCGCTCCAGGTCATGCAGCGCGCCAAGGCTCACCTGGCCCTGGTCACCGGCCCCGGAGCGGATGCCGCGACGGACGGTGCGGCGGATGGCGCAGCCGAACCCATCGGCGCGGCGGGGAACGGCGGGGGGAGGGCCGGCGCGCGGGCGGGGAGCCACGAGGGCGCTCCCACCACGCCCCTCGGGGTGGTTGCCCTCGAGGACGTCCTGGAGGAGTTGATCGGCACAGTCCTCGACGACTCCCGCTCACCTGCGAGCGAATGAGACCGCGTGCGTGCGATCAGCTGGACACAGCAGACCCCCGAGCGCACGCCCGGTAGGGGTGGCCAACTCCGGTCTCGACGCTCCCGCCCCCGCAGGGTCGGACGTGAGCGAGGGCGCGGGGGAGGCGACCAGGGTGAGGGGTCTCGCCCCCGCGCGAGCGGACGGGGAGGGGAGGAGTCGCCCTGTTCCGGCACGGGGACCGATCCCACATTTGTGCACCTTGTGCACTTTCTGCACCGAGTGCAGAATATGATCCGTGTCCAGATCCTCCTGCCACTCCGCGCGCACCCGACGAACCCGCCAGGACATCCATCTCGCGGCCCTGGAGCTCGCGCGCACCCGACCGGTGCAGGAGATCACGGTGGAGCAGATCGCTGCGGCCGCGGAGGTGTCCAGGCGGACCTTCTTCAACCACTTCCCCACCAAGAACGATGCCTTCATCCCCGACCTCGACGTCATTCCTCCTCAGGCCCTCGAGGACTTCGCAATGGTGAGTCCCCACGGGCTCCTCGACGCGATGGAGACACTCGTCCTCGCCCGGATGGAGTTGCTCGAACCGATCCTCGACGATGACGGCCTGAGCATCGAGGTGGTCCACGCCAACCCCGAGCTCCATCCGTTGTTCATGGCGCGGGTGCGCGAGTTCGAACTGGCCGTCGGGGAAGCCGCCGCCTCCCGCCTCGCCGCTGCGCCGACCGCGCCCGAGGTGCTGGTCACCGCGGGCCTGGTCTCCTCCCTGGAGCGTGCCGTCCTGGAGACCTGGCGTGTCAGCCCGGAGGGAACCGTGCTGTCCGACCTCGTGCACGCCGCGGTCGAGGGCCTCCGGGATGCCCTCAACCCCTGAGCACGACCCCTTCCCACCACCCACCACCCCGCCACCTTGACCAGGAGCAGCATGCCCACGACGACCACCCCGACACCGGCCTCCACCGAGGACACCGCCTTCCACCCCGACCGACGGTTCTGGTTGATCTACGTCTTCCTCATGGTCGTCATGTTCCTCTCGGCGCTGGACCAGACGATCGTCGGCACGGCCATGCCCACCATCGTCGGGGACCTCGGCGGTGTGGAGCACATGTCCTGGATCATCACCGCCTACACCCTGGCCATCACGGTCTCGATGCCCTTCTACGGCAAGCTCGGAGACCTCTTCGGCCGCAAGCAGACCTTCCTGGTGGCCATCGCGCTGTTCCTGCTCGGCTCGGCACTGTCCGGGCTGGCGAACTCCATGGGGGCCTTCATCGCCTTCCGCTTCCTCCAGGGGCTCGGGGGCGGCGGTCTGATGATCTCCTCCCAGGCGATCACCGCTGACATCCTGCCCGCCCGGGTGCGTTCGCTCTACATGGCTCCCATGGGTGCCATGTTCGGAGTTGCCTCCGTGCTCGGCCCGCTGGTGGGCGGGTGGCTGACCGACTCCGTGTCCTGGCACTGGGTGTTCTGGATCAACCTCCCGTTGGGCATCGCCGCCTGGATCGCCATCGCCCTGGCCATGAAGCTGCCCGCGCGACACTTCGAGGGACGCATCGACTGGGCGGGGCTCAGTCTGCTGGACATCGGAGCGGTGGCCGTCGTCCTCCTGGCGACCTGGGGCGGGAACCAGTTCGAGTGGGCGTCGTGGCAGAGTGCGGGTCTGGTCGCCCTCGTGGCCCTCACCTGGGGGTTGCTCCCCCTGGTGGAGTCCCGCGCGTCCGAACCGATCATTCCCATGCAACTGTTCACCAACCGCACCTTCGTGGTCACCACCGTCATGGGGATGCTCGCCATGGGAGCGTTGTTCGGAGTGATGGGATACCTCCCGACCTACCTCCAGATGGCCTACGGGATCTCCGCGACCACTTCGGGTCTGATGCTCATCCCCATGACCGTCGGCATGCTGGTCGCTTCCACAGTCTCGGGCGCCCTCGTGACACGCACAGGGCACTACCGGTCCTTCCCGCCCGTCGGCGCTCTCGTTGCTGCGGGTGCCCTGGTCCTGCTCTCCACCATGGACGAGAACTCCTCGGTGGTCCTCCTCAGCGCCTACACCTTCGTGCTGGGCGCCGGGATCGGGCTCTTCTTCCAGCTCCTCGTGCTCCTGGTGCAGAATGCTGTGCCCCAGAGGATCGTGGGAACCGCCACCTCGTCGAACAACTTCTTCCGTGAGATCGGCGTGACCCTGGGATCGGCACTCATCGGGGCCGTGTTCACCTCGCGGCTCACCGACCTGCTGTCCTCGTTCTTCACGGGTCTGGCCTCCTCCCCCGACGACGCCACACGATTGGCCCTGGCACAGGCCCAGTCCGACGGCCTGGACGCCGCATCACTGACCCCGCAGCTCGTCTCCGGTCTGCCCGAAGTCCTGCGGGAGGGGATCGTCGGCTCCTACGTCGAGGCCCTCACCCCGATCTTCCTGTGGCTGGCGCCCGTACTGGTCGTGGCCGCCCTGATCTCCCTGGCCCTGCCACAGCTGGAACTGGGGACCAGGACGGGCCTGGAACAGGTGGAGGAGGAACTCGCGGCAGAGGCCTGAGCGAGCAGGCGCGGGATCAGTGCGCGACGCCCTCCGGGGGCTCGACCCACTGCCCACGCTGCCTCAGGACCTCACGCAGCAGCGTCGGACGGTCGGTGACGATCCCGTCGACCCCGAGGTCGAGGAGGCGGACCATCTCGGACTCCTCGTTGACCGTCCACACGTGCACGGCGATCCCGGCGGCATGCGCGGTGGCCACGAAACGCTTGGTGACCACGGGCACGGGACCGTAGGAGGGGGGCACCTGGACTGCGCGCACACCCTGACGGGGACCGGGTACGTGCCAACTGGTCGGGTTCGTCCCCGTCTCGGCAGCAGCCAGCAGTCGGGCGACGGCCGTGGCGCCGAGCGAGGTGGTCAACCCCCGGTGCCCGCTGCGACGGATACGGTTGAGCCTGCGCTCCGAGAATGAGGCCAGGAGGACCCGGTCGAAGGCCCCGTGCACCTCCAGCACGTCCAGCAGGGGGTCGACGACCGCATCGGTCTTGGCATCAATGTTGAAGGCGAGGTCAGGGAATGCCTCGAGCACCTCGGAGAGCAGGGGAATGCGACCACCCTGCGCATTGCGCAGTCCCGAGATCTCACGCCAGGTGAGCGCGGCGACCACCCCTGAGCCGTCCGAGACACGGTCGACGACAGGATCGTGGATCAGGACGACCTTGCCGTCAACGGTGACATGGGCATCCGTCTCGATGTCGCGCACACCCAGTGAACGCGCGTGGGCGAAAGCCTCGACGGAGTTCTCCTGCGCCTCCTCCCCGCCGCCTCGGTGGGCGAGTACCAGGGGGTGGCGGCCGGAGCCGACAGGGATCATGAGCAGTCGTCCCCGATGTACACCGCGCCGTGGCTCTCCATCCATCCCATCGGCTCGATGGCCTGGTCACTGGCGTCGTGGATCTCGAAGTGCAGGTGGGGACCCGTGGACCAACCATTGGAACCGACGGCGCCAATCCGCTGGCCGACGCTGACGTGGTCGCCGACCTTGACCAGGACGTCCTGGGAGTACTGGTGGAGGTAGGAGGAGAAGTAGGTGGAGCCGTCGGAGGCCGTGTGCTGGATGCGGACGAAGACACCTTGGCTGTAGTTGGAGCCAACCTCGACGACGACTCCGTCGGCGACGGAGTGGATCGGCGTGCCCAGTGGCGCCGCCATGTCCACACCTGCGTGGAGCATGGCCTGGCCGGAGATCGGGGAGACGCGCATGCCGTACCCGGAGGTCAGCTGGTACGTCCCGGGGACCAGGGGGTAGACGAGGTCGTCCGAGGCGACGACGACCTGCCGGGTGCCGTCCGAGGCATTGTCGGCTGCCGCGCACTTCTGCACCTCAAGTGGCGCACGCACGCGGCTGCGGGAGGCCGCGGCGACCGTCTGGCCCACGGAGTCGGCAGCTGCAATCCCGGGGTCCCCACCCTCGGCCCAGGAGGTGCCACCTGTGGGGGCGCCCAAGCTGCGGGCGGGCAGGTCCACGGAGGAGTCAGGACCCACGAACCCGGAGAGGGGGACAGCGACCGTCATCGCACCCAGCGCCACGAGCATGGAGGCACGTCCGACGTTGCGGCGTCCGCGCACCGGAACGGCCGGTTCCTGTGGGGTCACCATGGACGAGGGCGACGCGGTTGCGCGCTGGGGGTGGTGGATCGAGCGACGCGAGGGGAGAGGACAGGCGGGAACCGTGGGCAGGGACGTCGTGACACGGGGGGTGTCGGCGGGGTGCGGGGCAGGGAGTCGACCGTTGCCGTGGAGTTCGCGGCGGCTCGGGAACGGGCTCTCCACTTCGCGTGTCACAGATGACCTCCACCGAGTTCCGGGTCGGACCTGACCGACCACAACGATCACAAACCTATAACGAGGACGAGCGTCGACATGCGGGTCCACAGTCCCGGATTCTCGACGTCACAGTGAGACGGGACACACTCCGCTCCTCAGGCACCCTGCTCCCTTTGCAGGGAATCCCGCACCTCCCCCACCAGCTCCTCCAGGATGTCCTCCAGGAAGAGCACTCCCTGGACGTCACCGTGGTCGTCGACCACCTCGGCGCAGTGTGTGCCGGTGCGCTGCATGTGGCGCAGGGCGTCCTCGACCTCGTCCGTGGCATGGACGGCCTCCATCCTGCGAATGCGCCACGGCGTGACGGGCTCGTCCCTCTCGGGTCCCTCCGCGTAGAGCACGTCCTTGAGGTGGAGGTAGCCGATGATCGCGCCGTCTGCCCCGACCACGGGGTAGCGGGAGTAGCCCGTCTGGGCGACCTCGCGTTCGACCATGGTCGGGGTGCAGTCATGGGGCAGGACCACCAGGTCGTCGAGGGGCACCATTGCGTTCCCGGCGTTCTCCTCGGAGAACTCCAGGGTGCCGGTGAGCAGGCCCAGGTCATCGTGGATCTTGCCCTCCTGCTGGGAGAGCTCGACGATGGAGGCGACCTCCTCCGCGGTGAAGGCCGCAGAGATCTCGGAGCGCGGCGTGATCCCGCGGACCTTGAGGAACCAGTTGGCGGTGTGGTCCATCGCCTCGATGACCGGGCGCAGGACGTGGCCGAAGGCGACCAACGGGGGTGCGAGCACAAGTAGCGCCCGGTGGGGATTGGCGATGGCGATGTTCTTGGGCACCATCTCCCCGAAGACGACATGGAGGAACAGCACGATGACGAGGGCCGCGACGAAACCCACGACATGCGAGGAGGCGGCCGGCAGACCCAGGGACACCAACGGACCCTCGACGAGGTGCGCGATGGCAGGCTCGGCCACCACACCCAGCGAGGTGGAGGCCACGGTGATTCCCAACTGGCAGATCGCCAGCATCAGGGAGACGTGCTGCAGGGCGTACATCGCCTTGGCAGAGCCCCGTTTGCCCTGTTCGTAGAGTGGTTCGATCTGGGAACGGCGCGAGGACGTGGTCGCGAACTCCCCCGTGACGAAGAAGGCGTTGACCCCCAGGAGGAACACGGTCACGAGGACACCGACGACGGGATTCACAGCGACACCTCCGCATCGTGGTGGGGCGGGGGTGGGATGACGGACACCTGGGTGACACGGCGCCCCTGCATCTGCGTGACCTCCAGATGGGCGCCCGCGACCTCCACCCGATCCCCGACCTGGGGCACACGGCCCAACTCGGTCATGACCAGACCCGCCAGGGTCTCGTAGGGACCGTCATCGGGGACGACGACGCCCGTGCGCTCGGCCAGTTCGTCGGGGCGCAGCCGCCCGGGGACCAGGAAGGAACCGTCAGGCTGGGAACGGATCCCGAGACGGCGGTGGTCGTGTTCATCGGAGACCTCCCCCACGATCTCCTCCACGACGTCCTCGAGGGTGACGATCCCAGCGACGCCGCCGTACTCGTCCACCACGACGGCCATCTGGAGGCCCTCATCACGCAGCTGGACCAGCAGGGGCGCCAGCTCGACGGTCTCGGGGACCCGAGGCGCGGGGGCGAGCAGCGAGGAGGACATGACCGAGACCTCGGTGCGACGCTCCCAGGGCACGGCCACCGCCCGGCGCAGGGACACCAGACCGACCACATCGTCATTGTCGTCACCGATGACCGGGAAGCGGGAGTGCCCGGTCTCCCGCGCGAGCGCCACGACGTCGGAGGCCATCGCGTCCTGGTCGAGGAAGCGCACCAGCCCACGATCGGTCATGACATCCACCGCGGAGAGCTCCCCGATGCGGATGGACTTCGTGAAGAGGCTGGCCGTGGAGGTGTCCAACGTTCCCTCCTCCGCGCTGTGGCGCACCAGGGCGGCCAGTTCCGAGGCCGATCGCGCCGAGGAGATCTCCTCCTGGGGCTCGATGCCGAGTCGGTGCAGGACCCAGTTGGCCGCACCATTGAGGACCATGATGAGCGGTCGGAAGATCTTCGTGAAGATCATCTGGAAGGGGACCACCATGCCCGCCGTCTTCAGCGGGTGTGCCAGGGCCAGGTTCTTGGGGACCAGCTCCCCGAAGAGCATGGAGAAGGCGTTGATGAGGATCGCGGCGACAATCACGGCGATCGTGGTCGCCAGGGCCTGGGCCACCCCGGCGTTGCCCAGCAGAGCAGTGAGCAGCTTCGCGATGGTCGTCTGCGTGGTGTAGCCGAGCAGGATAGTCGTCAGCGTGATGCCCACCTGGGCGCCGGAGAGCTGGGTCGAGAGCTCCTTGGTGGCACGCAGGACCTGGGCGGCGCTCTTGTCACCCTGCACGGCGCGCCGTTCCACGGAAGCCTGGTCCACGGCCACCAGTGAGAACTCGGAGGAAACGAAGATGAAGGTCCCCGCCGTCAGCACGATGCCCAGCAGGAGCATGAGGATGTCGACGATCACGCAGCTTCACCCGCGCTGGGGTCGGCGTCTGGGGTGGGACGAGGGAGTGGTCGGCTGCAACTGTCACTGTCCATGATGCTCAGCATCCTAGTGGGAGGCCCGGCGGCACCGACACCCCGTGCACGGGTCGGATGGAGCACGCCCCGGCCCAGCGGCACCCCCGGTGTGTGGCAACCCTCGGGATAGGGACGGCAAAAACGTCTCCACGTCAAGAGAATGTGGGGACTTTCGTCATATGCTGGTGGGCGTCCTTGGGCCAAGACGCGCGACGAACGGGAGCGACGACAGTGGATCGATCGACCAGCGAGGAACCCACCGGGAGCGGGACACCGGAGGACCAGTGGTACATCGACGAGATGCTCGCCCAGTACCGGCGCGATCCCTCCTCGGTCGACCAGTCCTGGCGGGACCACTTCGCGGCGACGCTGCCGGCGCCCGAGCCCCTGGCGACCCCACCCGAGGGCAGCGGGGACACGGACGTCTCCGTCCCCGCTCCCGTCGGGAGCGACAGTCCCGGCGAGGACGCCACGAGCGCGGGGGCAGACAGTGCCGTCGCCGACAGTCCCGTCGCTGACTCGGGGGTGCCCCCACAGCTGCGCCACTCCGCCCCGCCCGCACCTCCCGCCCCGACCTCTCCGGCGTCGCCCTCGTCCCCGCTCACCCCGACCCGCAGCACTCCCTCCCGCAGCAGCGACCCCGACCTGGCCACCGCGACCGTCACCGCGGAGAAGGCCTTCGCACAGAAGCAGGCCGTCCAGGAGATGCCCCGCAACACCGTCTCCGTCACCCGTTCCGACCTTCCGCCCGCACCGCCCTCGCAGATGAGCGAGGCGACCTCGCCCTACACGCGGCTGCAACACGCGCGTGCCGCCGCCGCACTCAACGCCGACGCCCCCACCGAGGACACCACGGAGGTCCTCAAGGGGATCGCCCGGGCGACCGCGAAGAACATGGAGGCCTCACTCGGGGTGCCCACGGCGACGTCGGCACGGCAGATCCCCGCCAAGCTCCTCATCGAGAACCGCGTCCTGCTCAATGCGCACCTGGCGCGCACGGTCGGCGGCAAGGTGTCCTTCACACACCTCATCGGCTACGCCGTGGTCGAGGCCCTGTGCGAGATGCCCGCGATGAACGTCCGGTACTCGCCCCAGGACTCCAAGCCTGCCGTGGAGCACATGGCACATGTCGGCTTCGGTCTGGCCATCGACGTCGCCCGCCCCGACGGGACACGCAACCTCCTCG
>JBQEKJ010000004.1:0-8364 GCA_052103835.1 Pauljensenia sp. | reverse complement strand
CCTGACCTTCATGGAGTTCGTGGCGGCCTACGAGGACATCGTGCGTCGCGCGCGCGCCGGCAGCCTCACCGCCGATGACTACGCCGGGGCGACGGTCTCCCTGACGAACCCGGGCACCCTGGGGACGACGACCTCCGTGCCGCGCCTCATGAGCGGGCAGGGCCTGATCGTCGGGGTGGGCGCCACCGACTTCCCCGCCGAGTACGCGGGGGTCTCGCCGCGCAAGCTGGCCCTGATGGGCATCGGCAAGACGATGTACATGTCCTCCACCTACGACCACCGCGTCATCCAGGGAGCCGCCTCGGGTGAGTTCCTGCGGTTGGTCTCCCACAAGTTGGCTGGCCAGGACGGTTTCTACGACCGCGTCTTCGACGCCCAGCACGTACCGCACCCTCCCTACCACTGGGAGGCGGACCACGAGTACGACATCGAGCGGGAGAAGGGCAAGCCCGCACGCATCGCGGAACTCATCCACGCCTACCGCTCCCGCGGGCACCTGGCCGCCGACACCGACCCCCTGTCCTACCGGGTGCGCCGCCACCCCGACCTCGACATCACCAGCTACGGGCTGTCCGTGTGGGACCTCGACCGCGCCTTCCCCACCGGCGGGCTGGGTGGCGAGGACCACATGCTGCTGCGTGACATCCTCGCCCGCCTGCGTGACACCTACACCCGTTCCGTGGGCATCGAGTACATGCACATCCAGGACCCGATCCAGCGCAAGTGGGTCCAGAAGCGCATTGAGCAGCGCTACTCCGCCCCCTCCCCGGAGGAGCAGCGTCACATCCTCTCCACCCTCAACCATGCCGAGGCCTTCGAGGAGTTCCTCCAGACGAAGTACGTCGGTCAGAAGCGCTTCTCCCTGGAGGGTGGGGAGTCACTGATCCCGCTGCTCGACACGATCCTGGCCGACGCCGCCAGGCGCGGCACCCACGAGGTCGCCATCGCCATGGCCCACCGCGGGCGCCTCAACGTCCTGGCCAACATCGCGGGCAAGTCCTACGGGCAGATCTTCTCCGAGTTCGAGGGCAACCAGGATCCGCGCACCGTCCAGGGGTCGGGGGACGTCAAGTACCACCTCGGCACCGAGGGCGTGTACTCCATCGACGACGGCCTGGCCACCAAGGTCTACCTCGCAGCCAACCCCTCCCACCTGGAGGCCGCAGACGGCGTGCTGGAGGGCATCGTGCGCGCCAAGCAGGACGAGCTGGGCGACCCGGACCTGCCGGTGGTCCCCATCCTCATCCACGGTGACGCGGCCTTCATCGGCCAGGGCGTGGTCCAGGAGACACTGAACATGAGCCAGCTGGCGGGCTTCCGCACCGGCGGCACGATCCACGTCATCGTCAACAACCAGATCGGTTTCACCACGGGCCCGACCTCAGGGCGCTCCACCCGCTACCCGACCGATCTGGCCAAGGGCCTCCAGGTGCCGATCCTCCACGTCAATGGCGACGACCCGGAGTCCGTGGTGCGCATGGCGAACCTCGCGGCCCACTACCGCGAGGAGTTCCACAAGGACGTCGTCATCGACATGGTCTGCTACCGCCGACGCGGACACAACGAGGGCGACGACCCCTCGATGACCCAGCCGGTCATGTACGGCCTCATCGGCCACATCCCCTCCACGCGCGCCGTCTACACCCGCAACCTCATCGGGCGCGGCCAGCTGACCGACGAGCAGGCCCAGGCGTCCATCAAGGAGTACGAGGAGGAGCTGGGCAAGATCCTCGCGGAGACCCGTGAGCACGGGTGGAAGCCCTCACCCACCGAGGTCCCCGAACCCGACGCCCCCGACTGGGAGATCCCGGAGTCGCAGCTGCCCGGGCAGGGCATGATGATCGGCTGGGAGTCCGCCACCACGGAGGCCTCCATCCACCGCATCGGTGACGCCTACCGGGCCTTCCCCAAGGGTTTCACCCCGCACCCGAAGATGGCGCAGCTGTGCGAGCGCCGTTGGAAGATGGCACACGGGCGCACCCCCATCGACTGGGGTTTCGGTGAGTTGCTGGCCCTGGGCACCCTGCTCATGGAGGGCACGCCGGTGCGCATGAGCGGCCAGGACGCGCGCCGCGCGACCTTCGTCCAGCGCCACGCGGTCCTCCACGACCACGACGACGGCCGGGAGTTCACTCCGCTGCGCTTCCTCACCGCGGACCAGGCCACGTTCGACATCTACGACTCGCCGCTGTCGGAGTACGCGGTGATGGCCTTCGAGTACGGCTACTCCGTGGAGCGCCCCGATGCGCTCGTCGTCTGGGAGGCACAGTTCGGCGACTTCGCCAACGGTGCACAGACGGTGGTCGATGAGTTCGTGAGCTCCGCTGAGCAGAAGTGGGGACAACGCTCCTCCGTGGTCCTGCTGCTCCCCCACGGCTACGAGGGCCAGGGGCCCGACCACTCCTCGGCCCGCATCGAGCGCTACCTGTCCATGGCTGCGGAGAACAACATGTGGGTGGTCCAGCCCTCCACCCCCGCCAACCACTTCCACATGCTGCGCTCCCAGGCGTACCACCGTCCGCGTCGGCCCTTGGTCGTCTTCACCCCCAAGCAGCTGCTGCGCCTCTCGGCGGCGACCTCCTCGGTGGAGGATTTCACCACCGGCGCGTTCCAGCCCGTCATCCCCGACCACGAGCCCCAGGTGCTGGCACACCCCGAGGCGGTCGACCGGGTGATCCTGTGCTCGGGCCGTCTCTACTACGACCTGCTCAAGGAGCGCTCCGCCCGGGAGGACTGGGGGACCGCCCTCGTCCGTGTCGAGCAGCTCTACCCCCTGGCCACCGAGGAGGTGGCCGCCCAGCTCGCCACGTACCCCGGGGCGGAGGTGGTGTGGGTCCAGGACGAGCCCTGCAACCAGGGGCCCTGGCCGTTCCTGGCCCTCAACCTGGTCCCCGAGCTGGGGGTGGGGGTACGGGTCGTCTCCCGGCCCGCGAGCGCCTCACCTGCAGCGGGACGGGCCTCGCTGCACAAGCAGCAGCACGCAGCTCTGCTGGAAGAGGCCTTCGCCCGCTGATGGCCCACTACCCTGTGGGGTGTGGGATCAGGAGGGGGACGAGGGCGACGCAGCACCCGCTGCGGACCCGTGCGTCGAGCGACTGACCGTCCAGGGAGTGCCCGTCCCGGTCGAGCCTCCCACGGGAGCGACCACCGGACTTGGGGAGGAGTGCCACATGCGGATCTGCATCGTCGGTGACGAGCTGGTCGCGGGTGTGGGTGACCCCCGCGGACTCGGCTGGATCGGCCGTGCGGTGGCGCGCACCCAGTTCCCCGAGCCCCCCGTCGTCATGGCGCTGGCAGTGCCCGGTGAGGACACGGGTGCCCTGGCCAGCAGGTGGGAGCCGGAGGTCATGGCACGGCTCGTGCCGGGTGGGGACAATCGCCTGATCGTGTGCGTGGGGGCGGCCGACGTGCCTGCGGGCATCTCCACACCGAGGGCCCGGCTCAACCTGGCCAACATCGTCGACAGGGCCGCGAACCTCAAGGTCCCGGCCATGGTCGTGGGTCCCCCACCGCTGGCGGGGGCGGACCGCAATCATCTCCAGTCCCTCTCACGAGCGTGTGCGGAGGTGTGCGAACGTCGCCACATCCCCTTCATCGATGCGTTGACACCACTGGTCGACCACGACCAGTGGACGGAGGACATGACGGCCTCCACGGCGCGCACCGTGGACGGTGCCACCCTGCCCGGCCAGGCCGGATACGCACTGATCGCGTGGCTGGTCCTTCACCAGGGATGGCACGAGTGGCTGGGCACCGCCCCGCGTGAGTGAGGTGGGGCGGGCCCCGGGTGCGAGTGCGGGTGCGTGGGCACCCCTTGCGGTGCCTCCCCCCACCGACCGACCATGGGACCATGACGAGTCCCACCACCGAGCAGCACGCACCCACTGTTGACACCCCCTCCGACGAGGGCGGGGTCTGGTCACGACCCGCGGACGAGGTGCTGAGGGATCTCGACACCTCGGAGGAGGGTCTCTCCTCCGACGCGGCCGCGGCGAGGGCGGAGGAATCGGGACCCAATGAACTCCCCACCCCTGCCCCACCCAATCCCGTGCTGCGCTTCCTGTCGCACTTCGACGACATCCTCATCTACATCCTGCTGACTGCGGCTGTCCTCAAGGCCATCATGGGCGAGTGGGTCGACGCGGGCGTCGTCTTCGCCGTCGCGCTGGTCAACGCCGTCATCGGCTTCGTCCAGGAGGGGCAGGCCCTGGACTCCCTGGACGCCATCCGCTCCATGATGACAGCGCGTGCCCGGGTCCGTCGCGACGGCGAGTGGAGCGACGTGGACGCCGTGGAACTGGTTCCCGGTGACGTGGTGGCCCTGGGCGCGGGGGACCGCGTGCCCGCCGACCTGCGTCTGCTCACCTCCTCCCAGTTGCGCATCGAGGAGTCCGCCCTGACCGGAGAGTCCGTGCCCTCCTCCAAGGACGCTGCCCCCGCCGAGCCCGATGCCGGCGTCGGGGACCGCTCCTCCATGGCCTTCTCCGGCACCATCGTCTCGGGCGGTCAGGCCACCGGTGTCGTGACCGGGACCGGAGCGCACACGGAGATCGGCCGCATCCGCGGAATGGTCTCCGAGGCCGGCGAGGACGCCCTCGACACACCGCTGACCCGCCAGCTGACCCGCTTCGGACGGATCCTGTCCCTGGCGATCCTCGCCCTGGCGGGTTTCATGCTGGTCATCGGCCGCCTGGTCCATGACTTCCCGCCAGCGGAACTGATCTCGGCCGCGATCGGCTTCGCGGTGGCCGCCGTGCCCGAGGGGCTCCCGGCCATCATCACCATCTCCCTGGCACTGGGAGTCCAGCAGCTGGCCCGGCGTCGCGCCATCACCCGGCGCCTGCCCTCGGTGGAGACACTCGGGGCGGTCAGCACCATCTGCTCGGACAAGACCGGGACGCTGACGCTGAACGAGATGTCCGTGCGCGAGGTGGTCACGGCCGGAGCCACCTACGAGGTCACCGGCATGGGGTACACCCCGGAGGGCGCAGTGCTGGCTGAAGGGGAACCCGCCGACCTGGACGCCCACCCGGACCTGTTCGCCCTGGTGGAGACGATGGCGGTCTGCAATGACGCGACCCTCACCCGCAACGGCAACGGCGACAACGAGGGCGATGAGGACAGCGACGGCGACGGCGCCCCGGGGCCCGACGGGGAATGGCAGTTGGTCGGCGAACCCACCGAGGGCGCGCTCACCGTCCTGGGGCTCAAGGCGGGCATCGACACGGAGGGCTACGAACGTCTGGACGTCCTGCCCTTCGACTCCGAGCACAAGTACATGGCCGTCCTCGTCCGCACCCCCACCGGGAGCGGAGGCGCCCACGAGGGCGGCACGGAGGTGCTGGTCAAGGGAGCGCCCGACCGCGTCCTGGAACGCTGCTCGCAGCAGCTGGGAGCCGATGGTCAGCCCGAGCCGCTGGACCGCGCACACTGGGAGGAGGCCATCGATGACCTCGGTGCGCAGGGCCTGCGCGTCCTGGCCGCGGCCCACCTGTCCCGCGCTCCCGGCGGGTCCGAGGACCTCGACCAGGACTCCGTCGCGGAGGGGATGGTGCTGCTGGGGCTGACCGGCATCGTCGACCCGCCCCGTCCCGAGGCGATCGAGGCGATCGCCACGTGCCACCGCGCGGGGATCGCCGTGTCCATGATCACCGGGGACCACGCGGGCACCGCCCGTGCGATCGCCCGGGAAATGGGGATCATCGACTCCCCCGATGCGCCGGTCCTCACCGGGACCGAGATCGAGGCCATGCCCCAGTCCCGACTGGAGAAGAAGGCCCCCGGCGTCCACGTGTACGCCCGCACCAGCCCCGAGCACAAGATCCGGATCGTGCGCGCACTCCAGGCGCGCGGCCAGGTGGTGGCGATGACCGGGGACGGCGTGAATGACGCACCCGCCCTGACCCGGGCCGATGTCGGGGTCGCGATGGGGATCAAGGGCACGGAGGCCACCAAGGACGCCGCCGACATCGTGCTGGCCGACGACAACTTCTCCACCATCGAGCTGGCCGTGGAGGAGGGGCGACGCATCTACGACAACATCGTCAAGGCCGTCGTCTTCCTGCTCCCCTCCAACGGTGCCCAGGCCCTGGTGCTGCTGGTGGCCGTCCTGGCCGGATGGGCCCTGCCCCTGGACCCGGTGCAGGTGCTGTGGATCAACATGGTCACCGCGATCACCCTGTCGGTGACGCTCGCCTACGAGGGCCCCGAGCCCGGCCTCATGGCCCGCCCGCCGAGGCCGGGACGCGCCCCACTGCTGGGAGCGCGCTCCCTGCGCCAGATCGCCTTCGTGTCGGTGCTGATCGGTGCGGCCACGCTGGCCACGTTCCTCGTCACCCGCGACGGGACCGGGGACATCCGCGTCTCCCAGACGGTTGCCGTCAACACGCTGGCCTTCGCCCAGTTGGCCTACCTGTTCAACTGCCGTTTCCTCCACACGACGTCCCTGCGCCGTGAGGTCGTGGGCACCAACCGCGTCGTGTGGATCAGCGTCGTGTCACTGCTGGCCCTGCAGGTGCTCTTCGTCCACGCGCCCTTCATGCATGTGCTGTTCCACTCCGCACCCGTGAACTGGTTGGGGTGGGTCCTGCCGGCAGCGGTGGCGGTGGCGGTGTTCGTCCTCGTGGAGCTGTGGAAGTGGGCGGGGAGGGCCCGGGCTGGGCGTTGAGTCGGCACGGGAGACAGAAGTGCCCGGCAGCCTGGCTGCCGGGCACTCCACAAGCTGTCAGGACCTTGCGGTCCCCTCCCACGTGTCAGGCGTTTGGACGCTTGCCGTGGTTCGCTCCGTGCTTGCGACGGTCACGACGCTTACGACCCTTCTTCGACATGACCCCTCCTTCGCTCGTGGACTCAACCCGGACAGTCTCCCACACCTGTCCACCGGGCGACAAACCTCACGGGCGCCCCGCGACGCAGCTCACGCCCGTGTCCGGGGCACGTCACTCCGTGCGGCGCACCCGGGTCGTCATCGAGACCACGCGCACACGGAGTGCGGCAGGAGCGTGCACGCTCTCACCACAGCAACGCCGCAGCAGCTCGCGCACGTGCCTCTCCGCATCCACCGCGTCACGACAGGACGGGCACACCGCGGCATGCGCCGCCAGCAGCGCCCGCGAGCGCTCATCGATGGCGTCCTCGTCCGCGTCCACCAGTTCGTAGATGTGGTCGAGCAGTTCCTGACAGGTGGGGTCCTCCGAGCAGCTCACTTCACTCCCCCGATCCCGTACTCGGCCGCGTAGTCGGCGAGCTTCTCGCGCAGGATCCGACGCCCCCGGTGCAGGCGACTCATGACGGTGCCGATGGGCACGTCCAGGATCTCGGCGATCTCCTTGTAGCTGAAGCCCTCCACATCCGCCAGGTACACGGCCATGCGGTACTCCTCGGAGAGTTCCTCCATGGCCTGTCGCACCTGGGAGGAGGGCATGCGGTCCAGGGCCTCGGCCTCCGCTGAGCGCAGCCCACGGGAGTCGTGGGAGGCGGCGTCGGCCAGCTGCCAGTCCTCGACCGTGTCGGTGCCCGCCCGCTTGGGGGAACGCTGCACCTTGCGGTACTGGGTGATGTAGGTGTTGGTGAGGATCCGGTAGAGCCAGGCCTTGATGTTGGTGCCCGGCCTGTACTGGCCGAACTTCGCATAGGCCTTGGCGAAGGTCTCCTGGACCAGGTCCTCGGCGTCGGTCGGGTTGCGCGTCATGCCCAGCGCCGCTCCGTAGAGCTGGTCGAGCAGGGGCAGCGCCTCGGCCTCGAAGCGCGTGTCGAGGTCGGAGCGGTCAGCTGCGGCAGTGTCCATTGCCCCCAAGGCTAGCGCCGCGAGGACACATGCGGCTCGCAGGAGGATGGGAGTGGGCGCGGCGGGCACCGGTCTGGCGGACGGGTGCGCGTTGTCGACGTGCGCCCGGATGGCGGAGGTGGGGCCGGTCGACGTCGCGGGGTGCCGTCCTGAACTCCCGGGACCGGGGTCGAGGGCGACACCCCCGGTGTTCCTGGGGTGGGGTTCCATGTTCTCTGGAACGTCCATGCGTCCCGAATTGTTCCATCGGCTCGCCCCGCGGCCCCGGACGTCGGACAATGGGGACATGAACATCTTGCGGATGGTTGCCCGGCCCCTGCTCGCTGCGCCCTTCATCGCCGACGGGATCTCCGCCGTGCGCGACCCGGACCCCCATGTCGAGCGTGCCCATGTCGTGACTCCGCTGCTGGAGCGCGTCGGCGTCGAGGTCGACGACTCCCAGCTGCGTCTGGCCACCCGCGCCGTGGGCGCAGTCACCGTCCTGGCCGGTGTCTCCCTGGCCCTGGGCAAGGGGGTGCGCACCTCGGCGACGGTGCTGGCCACGGTGGCCGTCCCCCTGGCCGTGGTCAACAACCCCG
>JBQEKJ010000003.1:20719-25172 GCA_052103835.1 Pauljensenia sp. | reverse complement strand
GTCCACTGTGCCCCCTTCATCAGGTTTCGCTGGCCCCCTCATCCTACGGTTGCCCACCTTGTGCGTCGGGGCGTCCGTCGGTGCGCTGGGACACGCCCGGGCCGCGATCGCCCCCTCGGGCCTCGTGCGAGGAGTGCCACAGCCGTGCCGCGATGGTCAACTCCTGGTCCATCCGCACCCTCCGCGTACCACATTGGTGCGGACTACCTGCACAATGGGCCCATGACCCGACCGCTCGACATTCTCCTCACCAGTGAGGAACCCGTTGCCTCCGTCCTCCGGATCCTCCAGCTGCAGGAGACGGGTGACGACTCCTTCCTCGCCCGTTCACTCCCCCAGATCCGACGGGTCTACGGCGGACAGGTCATCGCCCAGGCCCTCCTTGCGGCGACTGCCACCCTTGAGGACGCCGAGAGGCTCCCCCACTCCCTGCACGCCTACTTCCTGCGCGGTGGGGATCCGGAGATGTCCTTCGACCTGGACGTCGAGCGTCTCCGTGACGGACGCTCCTTCTCGAGTCGACGCATCACCTGTCGCCAGGATGAACGGGAGATCCTCGCCATGGTCTGCTCATTCCAACGCCCCGAGGAAGGGCTGGACTTCGAGATCCCCGCCCCTGAGGTGCCGGGACCGGAGGAACTGCGCTCCGCACTCGAGATCTTCAGGGCCATGGACCATCCCGTCAGCCGCTTCCTGGGCAAGACGACCGCCTTCGACGTCCGCCACGTCCAGGGAGCCCTCTACACACGCGCCGACCGCACCCCCTCCAACCGCCAGCAGCTGTGGATGGCGCCGCGCAGCCCGATCCCCGCAGCCACCCCCCAACCGGTGCACCGAGCCCTGCTGGCCTATGTCATCGACCAGGTGATGCTCGAACCCGCCATGCGTGCCACCGGACTGTCGTGGATGACACCAGGTATGTCCGCCGCCTCCCTGGACCACGCCATGTGGTTCCACCGCGACGTGGACATCAACGAGTGGCTGCTCTTCGACGGCACCTGTTCAGCGGTCAACAACGGCCGGGTGCTCACCACCGCCCGGGTCTTCACCCGCGAGGGACAGCTGGTCGCCGAGGCGACCCAGCAGGGCATGCTCCGTGTCCCCCTCGAGGGACGGGAAGGCTCAGGGAGCTGGGGATTCGGCGCTGAGGACTCCACCGTCCAGGAGGCTGCCCGCGAGATCGACGCCGAACTGGGGGTCTGAGACCGTAGCCCCCGGGCGGGCCCTCATACCTCGCGAGGGAGTGCCTGTGGCGGCAGGTCGCCGGTGGCCGCCCGGTACGCCACGCGCAGTTCCGTCGGGTCCATGCGGTGGGGGACGAGGGCGGCCCGCCCCTCCTCACCCGCCAGGGCGACGCCCTCGTCAGCCCAGTGTGCACGTGCGCGGGCGAGGAGGTGGCCGGGCAGTGCGCCCCGGGCGTTGACCACGCGCCACCACGTGACTCCCCCACCCCAGCGCGCCATGACGGCACCGACCTGGCGGGGCCCCGTGCCGACCAGTTCCGCGATGTCCCCGTAGGTGACGAGGCGGGAGGCCGGCACACACTCCACGGCCCGCAGGACACGCTCGACGACCAGGTCGTCCACGAGTCCCACCTCCCTTCCGCCCTCCGGTGCCTGCGGTCATCACGACCCGCTCCGCACCCTCCCGTGCGACGGACCCCCGGGGCGGCACGCCACTGGTGCGCTCCCCCCGGGGGTCCTCGGGTCCCCTGCGCCAGCAGGAGGACGGGCAGCTGAGGGGCTCAGCTGCGTGTGAGCTTGCGGTGCGTGACGCGGTGCGGTGTGGCTGCGTCGATGCCCAGGCGTTGCACCTTGTTCTTCTCGTAGGCCTCGAAGTTGCCCTCGAACCAGTACCACTGGGCCGGGTCCTCGTCCGTCCCCTCCCAGGCCAGGATGTGCGTGGCGACGCGGTCCAGGAACCAGCGGTCGTGGGTGACCACCACGGCGCAGCCGGGGAACTGCAGCAGGGCGTTCTCCAGTGAACCCAGGGTCTCCACGTCCAAGTCGTTCGTCGGCTCGTCCAGCAGCAGGAGGTTGCCCCCCTGCTTGAGGGTGAGCGCCAGGTTGAGCCTGTTGCGCTCCCCACCGGAGAGCACGCCAGCCGGCTTCTGCTGGTCGGGTCCCTTGAAACCGAAGGCGGAGACGTAGGCACGCGAGGGCATCTCCACATTGCCGACCTTGATGAAGTCCAGTCCGTCGGAGACGACCTCCCACAGCGACTTGTCGGGGTCGATGCCTGCTCGGTTCTGGTCGACGTAGGAGATCTTCACGGTCTCACCGATGGTGAGCTCGCCACCGTCCAGGGGCTCCAGTCCGACGATCGTCTTGAACAGCGTCGTCTTGCCCACACCGTTGGGACCGATGACCCCGACGATGCCGTTGCGCGGCAGGGTGAAGGACAAGCCGTCGATGAGGGTGCGGTCCCCGAACCCCTTCTGGAGGTCCTTGCCCTCCAGGACGATGGAGCCCAGGCGCGGCCCCGGCGGGATCTGGATCTCGTCGAAGTCGAGCTTGCGGGTGCGGTCGGCCTCCGCGGCCATCTCCTCGTAGCGCTCCAGGCGCGCCTTGGACTTCGCCTGTCGGCCCTTGGGGTTGGAACGCACCCAGTCGAGTTCCTCCTTGAGGCGCTTGGCGAGCTTGGCGTCCTTCTGGCCCTGGACCTGGAGACGCTTCTCCTTGGTCTCGAGGTAGGTCGAGTAATTGCCCTCGTAGGGGTAGAGGCGTCCACGGTCGACCTCCGCGATCCACCCGGCCACGTGGTCCAGGAAGTAGCGGTCGTGGGTCACGGCGATGACGGCACCGGCATAGGAGTGCAGGTGCTTCTCCAGCCACTCCACGGACTCCGCGTCGAGGTGGTTGGTGGGCTCGTCCAGCAACAGCAGGTCGGGGGCCTCGATCAGCAGGCGGCACAGGGCCACGCGACGCCGCTCGCCCCCGGAGAGCACGGACACCGGCTGGTCGGCAGGTGGACAGCGCAGCGCATCCATGGCCTGCTCCAGCTGTGAGTCGATGTCCCAGGCACCCAGCGCGTCGATCTCGGTCTGGAGACGACCCATCTCCTCCATGAGGGCGTCGAAGTCGGCGTCCGGATCGGCCATCTCCTCGGAGATCTTGTTGAACCGGTCGAGCTTCCCGAAGGTGTCGGCCGCGCCGAGACGGACGTTCTCGATGACCGTCCTGGTGTCGTCGAGTCTGGGCTCCTGCTCCAGGATGCCCACGGTGTAGCCCGGCGAGAGGCGCGCCTCACCGTTGGAGGGCTCGTCGAGTCCCGCCATGATCTTGAGGATCGAGGACTTGCCGGCGCCGTTGGGACCGACCATGCCGATCTTGGCACCGGGCAGGAAGGACATGCTGACATCGTCGAGGATGACCTTGTCGCCGTGGGCCTTGCGGGCCCGGCTCATTTGGTAGATGTACTCGGCCACGGTTCTCCGTATCCGTCTCGAGGGGACCTGGTAGGGGCGGGTCCGGGCGCGCGGCGCGCAGGGGGACCCGGCATCCCGACAATGCTAGGCCACCGTCGCGGCCCCAGCCATCCGCCCCGCGCGAACGTGTGGACTCGCACGCACGCGGGGCGGATCTCACAGGCCATGGGTGGAGGACCCCCGACGACCGGAGGACCGGGAGGCGGACCCTTCCAGGGGCACGCGCGCATTCGTTGGCAGGGTTGTGAATCGTTGGCAGGGTTGTCTCCCCGACAGTGAATGGACAACCCTGCCACCGAACCGGCCACGACGCGCCGCCACGCCTCAGCACTCGGCGCTCGGCAGTCGGCAGTCGGCACCCCAAGTTCCGCGCGCCCCAGGACCAGCCGCAGTCTCCTGACGCGCCGTGAACCACATGTTGGGCACCATGATGCAGATCACTCATGGCCCGCGCCCACGTGTCCGAGGGCACCTGCCGGAGCGTTTCGCGAGGCGTGACGCGGGTACCTGTGATCAATCCGTGACCTGCGCGGTTCCGCCGGTCCGAGCCCGAGCGGCAGCGCATCTCCCCTGACCGGAGCCCTGTGGGACGCCGGCAGGGACGGGCGGGCCCGGAGCTGCACCACAACGACATGCGAGGCCCGAGATGCGCCGTACAGGAATCCCGTGCTGGCTATACTCCGAGGAACTGCTGCAAGTCGTGAATCTGTCCGACCGCCCGACGCCCGCCGGGACGGCCCCGACGGAACCGGGCGGGACCCGGCCGCCGGACACCCCACGTGACCCGCGGGCCACCGATCAGGAGGAAGGAGAAGGGTCCTCAGGCATGCACACTACTTCAAACTTTGAACCATATGACGGATCGACATCTTCCACTCCCATCCCCCCTGCCCCCGCGGGTGAGTCGGCGGTGAGGTCCGCACCCACACAGGAGCCCCTTGCCGTCGGCACCCACGTGCCACTCCTCGTCCATGTCGCGGCTGCGGAGTCGACCAATGACCTGGCCCGTGACCTGCACCGGGATGC
>JBQEKJ010000003.1:0-20709 GCA_052103835.1 Pauljensenia sp. | reverse complement strand
TCGACACACCCCACCTGACCCTGGTCGTCGCCGACCACCAGACCGCCGGCCGTGGACGACTCGGCAGGGACTGGGAGTCCCCGGCCGGACGGTCCCTCACCGCCTCGGTCCTCCTGGGGGTGTCGGCCACGGACAGCCTCCGGAGTTCCTTGCCCTGGTTCGCACTCGCCGCCGCACTGGCTGCCCGCGAGGCCGTGGCGCATCGCCTCGCCCCCCTGGGCCGCACAGTGGGCGTCAAGTGGCCCAATGACGTCGTCGTCGACGGCTCCCGCAAGGTCGCGGGGCTGCTGGCGGAACTCCTCGACCCCACAGCCACCGGTCTGTGGCTGGTCATCGGACTGGGTGCCAACGTCGACATGACCGCTTCCGAACGCCCCACCCCCGTCGCGACGTCCCTCTCCCTGGAAGGGGACGACGACGCAGCAGCGGATCCGATTCGGGCCATCGACTCGCTCCTGTGTGAGTGGGTGGATGGCCTGGCAACGCGCGTCGAGGCCCTGGTCGCCCACGACGGCGATGCCCGGGCCGCAGGTGTCCACGCAGAGCTCAGCGACTCCTGTGTGACGCTCGGTCACCAGGTGTCGGTGCGACGACCCGATGATCCCGGCAGCACCAGCACCGGCGATCCACGGACCTCCCACGCGCTCGTCACGGGGACCGCCACCGGGATCGGTCCCGACGGGTCCCTCCTGGTCCGACCACCCGGGGGCGCCGTGCTCGCCGTCACCGCCGGTGACGTGGAGATGGTCGCCCCCACCTGAGTCTCGGTCCGCGATGCCATCCGGGCCATCCGGGCTGTCCGCTCCGTCGCCCGGCCAGGACGACAGACCAGGAGCCATCCCGGTACCGACCATCCCACTTGCCCAGCCCTCCCGACCGGCCAGCATGACCACCACCTGAAACATCCGCCCATCCATCCACCCGTCACCGTCTGAACGAGGTCACCACTTGCGCACCATCAACCGGATCCTGGTCGCCAACCGGGGCGAGATCGCCCTGAGGGTCGTCCGCACCGCGATCGACATGCAGATCGGCACAGTGGCGGTCTACGCCGACCAGGACATCGCAGCGCCCTTCGCCCACGAGGCCGACGAGGCCTGGGGCCTCGACGGCACCACCGCGGAGGAGACCTACCTCAATGCCGAGGCCATCCTCACCGTGGCACTGGAGACCGGCGCGGATGCCGTCCACCCCGGATACGGTTTCCTCTCCGAGAACGCCGACTTCGCCCGCGCCGTCGAGGACGCCGGCATTGCGTGGATCGGCCCCTCGGGGGAGGTCATCGAGGCCCTGGGGGACAAGATCCGCGCGCGTCTGGTCGCCGAGTCCTGCGGGGTGCGACCCGTGCCCGGGGTGTCGGAGCCGGTGCGCTCCCGTGCCGCCGTGGAGGATTTCATCTCCACCCACGGCTACCCCGTGGTCCTCAAGCGGGCCGATGGCGGTGGCGGACGTGGCATCTCCGTGCTCCACGACGCCGGAGACCTCGACCGCTTCTTCGCCCGCCACACCGCTGGCGCCGACAACGGACACGCCAGCGAGGGAGGGCCGACCCCGGAGGACCGACCGGGGCCGGAGCCCTCGGGCCAGGTGCCCTCCGCGCCGGTCGGCAACACGCTCCAGGACGCCGCGGAGGATCTGGGCCAGTACTTCGTGGAACGTTTCGTCCAGGTCGCCCGCCACGTGGAGACCCAGTGCGCACGCGATGCGCTGGGGAGTTTCCGTGTGGTCTCCACCCGCGACTGCTCCGTGCAGCGTCGCAACCAGAAGCTCATCGAGGAGGCCCCGGCCCCCTACCTGCCCGAGGGGGTCCACGACCTCCTCGTCGACTCCTCGCGCCGGCTCTTCGAGGCGGTGGGCTACGTCGGGGTGGGAACCTGTGAGTTCCTCCTCGAACCCGACGGCTCGGTCTGGTTCCTCGAGGTCAACCCCCGCCTGCAGGTGGAGCACCCCGTCTCGGAGGAGGTCGCCGGGGTCGACCTCGTGCGCGAGCAGGTCCGCATCGCGGAGGGGCTGCCGCTGTCCCCACCCGCGCCGGAGCGCGGGCACTCCTTCGAGTTCCGCATCACGTGCGAGGACCCCGCCCAGGACCTCATGCCCGTGCCCGGTCGGGTCGAGCGCGTGCGGTGGCCCTCAGGTCCGGGGGTGCGCCTGGAACTCGGCCTGGCGGAGGGCGACGAGGTCGAGGGCGCCTTCGACTCCATGATCGCCAAGATCGTCGTCAGCGGCTGTGACCGCGAGGAGGCCCTGGCCCGCTCGCGTCGCGCGCTCGGCGAGTTCGCCGTCGAGGGCGTGGCGACGCCCGTACCCCTCTACCTCGACATCCTCGGCGACCCCGCCTTCATCGGCGCCGACGGCTTCACCGTCTCCACCAAGTGGTTGGAGGAACGCTTCCTCCCCTCCCACGATTACTCCGCGGAGGAGGGCACCACCCCGGGCATCGTCGCAATCGCTCCGACACCGCGTCAGACCTACGTCATCGAACTGGACGGTCGGCGCATGACACTGACCGTGCCCAGCGGGCTGCTCGCGCCCGGCATGCAGACCCGCCCCGCCCAGCCACTGCGCTCCCAACGCCAGGAGCGCGCCTCGGCCGGCCCGCGTGAGTCCGTTCGCGGTGACGGCACGCTGACCTCCCCCATGCAGGGCATCGTCGTCCAGGTTCCCATCGAGGTCGGCACACATGTCGACGAGGGCGACCTCGTGGCCGTCCTGGAGGCGATGAAGATGGAGAAGTACATCCAGGCACCCTTCTCCGGCACCGTCACCGAGATCCTCTCCCCCCAGGGCACCAGCGTCTCCGCGGGTGACCCACTGCTGCGCATCGACAAGGAGCAGGCATGAGCACCATCCCCCAGACCCTGGACACCACCGACACCCACGAGCGCGACCGGGAGGACTACTCCGCACTCTGTGCCCGGGTCAGCGCACAGACGGAGGCGCACGCCGCCACACGCCAGCACCCCAAGGGCAAGCTGACGGCGAAGGAGCGCATGGAGGCATTCTTCGACGACGGCATCTGGACCGAGGTCGGCCAGTTCGTCGGCGGCGACATCCGCAGGGGCGACACGGGCGCGGCGGTGCACACCGGTTTCGGGAAGGTCCAGGGCCGCATGGTGGCGGTCTACGCCCAGGACTTCTCCAACCGGGGCGGCACGCTGGGTCGCGTCGAGGGCGACAAGATCATCGCCCTCTACGACACGGCCATCCGCCTGCGCATCCCCGTGGTCGGCATGCTCGACTCCGGGGGCGCACGCATCCAGGAGGGTGTCGTCGCCCTGTCCCAGTACGGACGCATCTTCCGCAAGTCCTGCCAGGCCAGCGGCCTGGTCCCGCAGATCTCCCTGATCCTGGGGCCCTGCGCCGGGGGCGCGGTGTACTCCCCCGCCCTGACGGACTTCATCATCATGACGCGGGAACACTCGCACATGTTCGTCACCGGGCCCGACGTCGTGCGCGCGACCACCGGTGAGGAGGTGTCCTTCGAGGACCTGGGCGGTGCCGCCATGCACAACTTCCACTCGGGAGTGGCCCACTACCTGGCCGAGACCGAGCAGGAGGCCATCGACTACGTCCGCTCCCTCCTCGACTACCTGCCCTCCTCCTGCGAGACCTCCGCGCCGCGCTACGACTACGAGGCCAATGCCCAGGACCTCGCAGCCTCCCAGTCGGTGGGAGAGCTGGTCCCGACCTCGGCCCGACGCCCCTATGACGTGGTCGAGGTCATCCAGCACCTCGTCGACCACGGGGAATTCGTGGAGATCCAGCAGCTCTTCGCCCCCCGCATCGTCATCGGCTTCGCCTGCCTGGAGGGACGCTCCGTCGGCGTGGTCGCCAACCAACCGATGGTGGACGCGGGCACTCTGGACGTGGACGCCTCGGAGAAGGCCGCCCGCTTCGTGCGCTTCTGCGACGCCTTCGGCCTACCCATCGTCACCCTGGTGGACGTCCCCGGCTACCGGCCCGGGACCCAGCAGGAGCAGGCGGGCATCATCCGCCGCGGTGCGAAGCTCATCAGTGCCTATGCGAACGCCACCGTACCGATGGTCACGGTGATCCTGCGCAAGGCCTATGGCGGTGCCTTCATCGTCATGGGGTCGAAGTCCATCGGTGCGGACCTGGCCTTCGCGTGGCCCGACGCCGAGATCGCGGTCATGGGTGCCGAGGGCGCCGTCTCGATCATGCACCGCCGCGACCTCGCCCGGACAGCGGAGTCCGGCGGCGACGTCGAGGCGGAGCGCGCGCGGCTGGTGGAGGAGTACCGGGCCAGCAGCGTCAACCCGGACCTCTCGGTGCGCACCGGCGAGCTGGACGGCATCATCACGCCCTCGCACACCCGCCAGGTCCTCGTGGACTCCCTGGAGCTCCTGGGCACGAAGGACCAGACGTACCCCCACCTCAAGCGACACGACAACGGGCCACTGTGAACGCCCACCCCGACTTCCACGACCCCGATCCCCTGCAGAAACGAGCCTCTTCCATGACCTCCTCCCCCGCGTTCCTCACCGAGCTGGCACAGACCCCCTACGCGCTGCTCTTCGCCGGACAGGCGACACCGTGGCGCGCCACCCTCGACGAGGCAGCCACCGACGCGACCCTCGCCTCCCCACTGGCAGGAGCGCTCACCGCGTCGGACCGGTTGCTCTCCCCGGTGCGCATGGAACTGGCCACCCTCGGTGTGGCCTCGCTGGACCTGGGCCTGCCCGGAGCCGACGGTGCCGGTACCGACGCCGCAACCGGTTCCGGGGAGGACTTCCCCCACCACCGCAACGCCGACACGGCCAGCGACCGTTCGCCGGCCCACTCGGTGCCCGGGATCCTCCTGGCGCAGTACGCCACCCTCATGTCCCTGGCCCTGGACGGCCTCGACACCCGCACCCATGCACCCGTCGCCGTGGAGGGGCACTCCCAGGGGGTGCTCGGCGTCGAGCTCCAGCGCGTATGGCAGTCCGGGGACGGCACCGGCATCGACGCCGTCGTCGCGCTGGCCCGCCTCATCGGGGCGGCCACCACGCGGGAGACGCGCCGCCTCGGGATCCACCCGGTCGGTGAGGCCACAGCCATGGTCTCGGTGCGACGACTCCCCGAGGAGATCCTCCGCGCTGTCGTGGAGGGCCATGACGGGCTGTCCCACCCCGTCTCCATCGGTGTGCGCAATGACCGCCAGACCCACGTCGTCTCCGGGTTCCCCGAGGACCTGGCACTGGTCGTCGCCGCGATCGAGAAGGTCGCCGCACGCGATCACGCCGACCACGCCGCCCACCGCCGCGGTGGCGCACCACTGTCCCCCGTGTGCGAGTACCTCCCCGTGGACGCCCCCTTCCACTCCGAACTGCTGGAGGGCGCCCTCACCCAGACCCTCACCTGGGCACGCGCCTGTGGCCTCGACGTGGCCTGGGCCGAGCCCCTGGCGCGCGGCGTCCTCACCGACCACGTGGACTGGCCCGCCCAGATCCGCGACGCCGTCTCCCTCGGCGCCCACTGGCTCATCGACATCGGACCCGGCTCGACACTGACCCGCATGACGCGCCTGGTACTGGAGGGCAGCGGCGTCGGCGTCACCTCGGCGGGCACCCAGGAGGACCGGGACAGGCTCTCGACCCCCGGCTTCCGTCCCCCCGCCCCCTCCGACTGGACGGGACTGGCACCCCACCTCGTCACCCTGCCTGACGGCTCGACCGTGGTCGACACCGCCTTCTCGCGCCTGACCGGACGCTCCCCGGTACTGCTGGCCGGGATGACCCCCACCACCGTGGACCCCGAGATCGTGGCAGCAGCGGCCAATGCCGGCCACTGGTCCGAGCTGGCCGGTGGCGGCCAGGTCACCGAGGACGTCTACGCGGGCAACCTCGCGGGCCTGCGCGACATGCTGGAACCCGGCCGCACCGCCGAGTTCAACTCCATGTTCATGGACCGCTACCTCTGGAACCTCCAGTTCGGGGTCCAGCGCATCGTCCCGCGCTCGCGGGCCTCCGGGGCGCCCCTGGACGGCGTGGTCGTCTCCGCGGGAATCCCCGAGCTGGACGAGGCCGGGGACCTCATCGCCCAGCTGCAGGCGGACGGCTTCCCCTACGTGGCCTTCAAGCCCGGAACCGTCGACCAGATCCTGCGCACCGTCGACATCGCGCGCTCGGTGCCCGACACGTCCGTGATCATCCACGTCGAGGACGGCCACTCGGGTGGCCACCACTCCTGGGAGGTCCTCGACGAGCTCCTCCTGGCGACCTACGCCACCGTGCGTGCCACGCCCAACATGGTCCTGTGCGTCGGGGGTGGCATCGGTACGCCCGAGCGCGCCGCCGACTACATCTCCGGTGAGTGGTCCCTGCGCCACGACCGGCCCCTCATGCCCGTCGACGGTGTCCTGGTGGGCACCGCGGCCATGACCGTGAAGGAGGCCCGCACCACACCTGAGGTCAAGCAGGTCCTGGTCGAGACCCCCGGCGTGAGTGTCCTGGACCGAGGTGGCTGGATCGCCCAGGGCACGACGCGGGGTGGTGTGACCTCCGGACTGTCCCACCTGCGCGCCGACATGCACGAGGTCGACAACGCCGCAGCGGCCGCCGCTCGCCTCATCGCCGAGATCGGTGGGGACGCTGCTGCTGTGCGTGCCCGCAGGGACGAGGTCGTCGAGGCCCTGGCCCGCACCTCCAAGCCCTACTTCGGTGACCTGGAGTCCATGACCTACGCCCAGTGGGTGCGCCACTTCGCGGAGCTGTCCTACCCCTGGGTCGACCCGACGTGGACGCTGCGCTACCAGGACCTGCTCCAGCGTGTCGAGGCACGACTGTCCCCCGTGGACCACGGCGACGTCCCCACCCTCTTCCCTGACCTCGCGGACGTCGAGGACGCCCCGGCGGCAGCCGAGCGCCTGATTGCCGCCTACCCGGGTGCGGAGACCACCGAGGTCACCCCCATCGACGCCGCGTGGTTCCCGACCCTGTGCCGCTCCTACCCCAAGCCCATGCCCTTCGTGCCGGTCCTGGACGACGACCTGCTGCGCTGGTGGGGCCAGGACGGCCTCTGGCAGGCACAGGATGCCCGCTACCCCGCCGACTCCGTGCGCATCATTCCCGGACCGGTCTCCGTGGCCGGGATCGACCGGGTCGACGAGCCCGTCGGCGAGCTGCTCGGACGTTTCGAACAGGCCGCGGTGGAGCGCCTGGAGCAGGCCGGGACGCCCTCGTCCCCTGCCTTCTCCCGGCTGGGCGACGACCGGCCCGCCAACTCGGCGGAGGAGTTCCTGCGCACGGTCCCCCACGTCATGTGGACGGGGCACCTCATCACGAACCCCGCCGCGATCCTCCCCCGTGAGCGCGTGGAGATCCTCGACCACGCGGGTGAGGACGGAACGCCAGGCGCCGACCTGGTCATCCACCTCGACACCCTCTGGGACGACGACCCCGCGGGAGCGTCGAACCACGCGGTGCGCCGCCTGGTCTTCCCCCTCTCCCTGCCGGCGAGCACCTCCTCCGGCGCGGTCCCCGTCATCGACGAGGCCCGCCTGCCCGAGCACATGTACGCCCTGCTCGCCGGGACCGCCGGCGTCGGGTCCACCAGCGTGAACGGCGACCGCATCGAGGCGCTGCCCACCATGGTGGCGTCCGAGGACTCCGAGTTCGGCGAGGCCCACTACGTCTTCACCCTCGCCGACCACCTGGGCACGGACCACGCCGGGGTCACGGCCGACGCACTGCCCACCGACCTGGCCCCCACCGACTGGGTGCCCGACGCCCTGCTGGGTCCGGCCTGGCCCGCGATCTACGCAGCCCTCGGCTCCGCCATCCATGACGACTACCCCGTCATCGAGGGGCTTCTCAACGCCGTCCACCTGGACCACATCATCGAACTCGCCGTGACGCCGCAGGTGCTGCTGGCGCGCGGGGTGCACGAGATCGAGGTCGTCTCTCGCGTGGCGGAGGTGGCGGAGTCCTCCTCGGGGCGCATCGTCACCGTGGCGTTGAACCTGTTCGCCGGGGAGGAGCAGGTCGGCTCCACCCAGGAGCGTTTCGCGATCCGCGGACGCGCCACCGGGGACAACCCGCCCGCCGAGCCGCCGGTCGCCGGTGGCGCCCCGCGCGAGGTGCGCGACACCCCGCGCTCCCTGCTGCGCCGCGTGCGGGTCACCGCCCCCCACGACATGACGCCCTTCGCGATCGTGTCGGGGGACTTCAACCCGATCCACACCTCCACCGCCGCCGCCAGGGTGGCCGGCATGGAAGCGCCGCTGGTGCACGGCATGTGGCTCTCGGCCACCGCCCAACACGTCGTCAGCGCCTCGCTGGAGGGTGAGCGCCACCCGGTGCTGCGCGGGTGGACCTACAACATGTTCGGCACCGTCGACCTGGACGACGAGGTGGAGATCAGCGTCGAGCGCGTCGGCCGTGTGGCCGGGGGCGGACTCGCCCTGGAGGTCACCTGCCGCGTCGACCACGAGATCGTCTCGCGGGCCACGGCCACGACCCTGCCCCCGCGCACCGCCTACGTCTACCCCGGCCAGGGCATCCAGGCCAAGGGCATGGGTCTGGACGAGCGGGCCAAGTCCCCGGCCGTGGACGACATCTGGACGCGCGCCGACCGACACACCCGGGACGCACTCGGCTTCTCGATCCTCGCGATCGTGCGCGACAACCCGGTGGAGATCACCGCACGTGGCGTCACCTACCGCCACCCCGAGGGCGTCCTCAACCTGACCCAGTTCACGCAGGTGGCGCTGGCCACCCTGGCCTTCGCCCAGACCGAGCGCCTGCGTGAGGCGGGCGCCGCCGTGGACGGAGCCTGCTTCGCCGGGCACTCCCTGGGCGAGTACGACGCCCTGTCCGCCTACGCCCAGGTGTTCCCGCTGGAGACCGTCATCGAGCTGGTCTTCCACAGGGGTCGCACCATGCACGGCCTGGTGGAGCGTGACTCCGAGGGCCGCTCGAACTACCGCATGGGGGCCCTGCGCCCCAACCAGTTCGGCGTCGGTGACGCCGAGGTGGTGGACTACGTCGCCGATGTGGCACGCGGGTCCGGGGAGTTCCTGGAGATCGTCAACTTCAACCTGGCCGGACAGCAGTATGCGGTGGCCGGAACGATCGCCGGGCTCGACGCACTGGCCACCGACGCCCGGGAACGGGCCGAGGCCGCAGGGGGTCGCAACCCCTTCATGTTCGTCCCCGGCATCGACGTGCCCTTCCACTCCACGGTGCTGCGCCGGGGCGTGCCCGAGTTCCGCGAGAAGCTCGAGGAACGCGTCCCCCACGACATCGACCCGGCCACCATGGTGGGCCGCTACGTACCGAACCTGGTGGCGCGCCCCTTCGAGCTCAGCCGCGACTTCGTGCGGGCCATCCTCGACGTGGTGCCCTCCGAGGCCCTGCGTCCGCTGGTCGAGTCCGATGCGGCCTGGGAGCAGGCGGCAGCGGAACCCTCGGAGCTCACGAGGTTGCTGCTCATCGAGCTGCTCTCCTGGCAGTTCGCCTCCCCGGTGCGTTGGATCGAGACCCAGGCCGTGCTCCTCTCCGCCCCCGAGCAGGGCGGTGTGGAGGTCGAGGAGATCGTCGAGGTGGGCCTCGGTGCCGCCCCGACCCTCGCGAACCTGGCGGACCGTACACTGCGCCAGCCGACCTTCGCGGGCAGGCGTGTCACCGTGCGCAATGTGCAACGTGACGAGGCGCGCGTCTACCACACGGACGTCGCCGTGGCGGAGGCACCCGAGGACGAGGACGAGGTGGATGTGCCCACCACCGGAGAGGCGCCCGCCCCGGCTGCCGCTCAGGCTCCCACTGCTGCAACCCCCGCGGCCGCTGCAGCACCGGCCGCACCGGCTGCCGGATCTGCTGCTGGCGCGGCCGCAGGCCCGGTCGGATCGGGGCCCTCGGGCGCCGATGTCGCCGACCTGCCCTTCCACGCCTCCGACGCGATCCATGTCCTCCTGGCCCACGCCGCCCGCGTGCGACCCGACCAGGTCCTGGACCGTGACACCACGGAGTCCCTGACCAACGGCGTGTCCTCGCGTCGCAACCAGCTGCTCATGGATCTCTCCGCCGAGCTCAACCTGGCGTCCATCGACGGCGCGGCCGAGGCCGACGTCGCCACGCTCAGCCAGACCGTGGACCGTCTGGCCCACAACTACCAGCCCTTCGGACCCGTCCTGGGCGAGGCCATCCGCGAGCGCACCCGCAAGCTCTTCGGGTCGGTCGGCGTAAAGGCCTCCCACATCTCCGAGCGTGTCACGGGCACGTGGCAGCTGGGAGCCGGCTGGGCCGCCCACGTCACCGGGGAGATCCTCCTCGGCACCCGTGAGGGGTCCTCCACCCGCGAGGGCGACCTCGCGACGCTGGGCTCGGAGGCACCCTCCTCCGCGGCCGCCGTCGACGCCCTGATCGACGCCGCCGTCCAGGCCGTCGCCGCAGCCCACGGCACCCAGGTGTCCCTCCCCTCCGCGGGAGGCGGCGCAGCAGGTGGCGGGGTCGTGGACTCCGCGGCACTCGATGCCTTCGCCGAGACCGTCACCGGTGCGCACGGTGTGCTCGCCTCCACCGCCCGCGAGGTCCTGCACCAGCTGGGTCTGGACGCGCCCGCCGAGCTCGGGGATCCGGACGAGGACGGGAGCGCCCTCGTCGATGCTGTTGCGGCGGAGCTGGGGCAGGGCTGGGAGGACCTGGTCGCCCCGCACTTCGACGCGCGCCGCGCGGTACTCATCGATGACCGGTGGGCGAGTGCGCGCGAGGACCTGGCACGCCTCTGGGTCGGGGAGGACGTGGCGGACACCGCCGTCTTCACCGGGGTCGGACGTGCCGTGGCCGACCAGGCCCAGTGGTGGGCGACCCGCGCCCGCCTGGAGGGCCTGGGGGACCTGGAGGCGCGTTTCTCCCACATCGCGCACGAAGCCGGACGCACCCCCGATGCGGCAGATCCGGCAGGTCGTTGGGCGGGGGAGGTCGCGGTGGTGACGGGCATGACGCCCGACTCCATCGCGGGAGGTGTCGTGGCCGGGCTCCTGGCAGGGGGTGCGACCGTGGTCGCGACCGCCTCGAAGGTGGATGCTCGTCGCCTGGCCTTCGCCAAGCAGCTCTACCGCGACCACGCGGCCCCGGGCGCGCAGCTGTGGCTGCTGCCCGCGAACCTGTCGAGCTACCGCGATGTCGACGCGCTGGTCGACTGGGTGGGCAGCACGCAGACGAAGACCGTGGGCGGATCGGCCGTGGTGGTCAAGGCCGCCCTGGTGCCGACCCTGTTCTTCCCCTTCGCGGCACCCCGCGTGTCGGGCACCCTGGCCGATGCGGGGCCCGCCCCGGAGAACCAGTTCCGACTCCTGCTGTGGAGCGTGGAGCGCACCATCGCGGGCCTGGGGGCCATCGGCTCCGACACCGCGGTGGACCACCACCTCCACGTCGTCCTGCCGGGTTCCCCGAACCGCGGCATGTTCGGGGGCGACGGGGCGTATGCGGAGGCGAAGTCCTCCTTCGATGCGATCACCACCAGGTGGCGGGCCGAGCACGTGTGGTCCGACCGCGTCTCCCTGGCCCACCCGCGCATCGGCTGGGTGCGTGGCACCGGGCTGATGGGGGGCAACGATCCCCTGGTCGGTGCCGTGGAGCGTGCCGGGGTGCGGACCTGGTCCACCGAGGAGATGGCCGGGAAGCTCCTGGAACTGTGCACGCCCGAGGTGCGGGCGCGCGCGGCGCAGTCACCCGTGGACGCCGATCTCACGGGCGGTCTGGGTGGCGAGCTGGACCTGCGGGCCCTGCGCGCCGAGGCACTGGCCGAGGCGGAGGCGCGGGCCACCGCGGACGGGGCAGCAGCCGGGGAGAGCGCCCCGCCGGCCGTCGTCTCGGCCCTGCCCTCCCCCACGCGCACGCACGTGCACCACATCGATCCTGCACAGTGGGGCCCGGTGCGCGCCGACCTGCACGACACGGTCGTCATCGTCGGACTCGGTGAGGTCGGCCCCTGGGGCTCCTCACGCACCCGGCTGGAGGCCGAACTCGGCATCCACTCCGACGGCACGGTGGACCTCACCCCTGCTGGCGTCCTGGAGCTGGCCTGGATGACGGGTCTGCTGACCTGGCGCGACTCGCCGGTGGGCGGCTGGTACGACACCGATGACCAACTGGTCGAGGAGTCGTCGATCTTCGCGCGCTACCGCGACGAGGTCGTGGCACGCTCCGGCATCCGCACCTTCACCGATGACGGGCCCCTGCACGACGGGTACAGCCCGGAGGCGGCCTCGGTCTTCCTGGACCGGGACATCACCTTCGCGGTGGAGACCGAGGCGGAGGCGCGCAGCTACCTGGACGCCGACCCGCGGTTCACCTCGATCACGCGGGACACGGCGACGGGTGAGTGGACGGTGACGCGCCTCAAGGGCGGGGAGGCCCGCGTGCCCCGGCGCGCGACGCTGACCCGGCGCATCGGGGGCCAGTTCCCCACCGACTTCGATCCGTCCCGTTGGGGGATCCCGGCCTCGATGATCGACTCCATCGACCGGATCGCCGTGTGGAACCTGGTCACCGCGGTCGACGCGTTCGTCTCGGCGGGCTTCACACCCGCGGAGCTCCTGGCGGCGGTGCACCCCTCCGAGGTGGCCTCCACCCAGGGCACGGGCTTCGGCGGGATGACCTCCATGCGCAAGCTCTTCGTGGACCGCTTCCTGGGTGAGGACTACCCGCAGGACATCCTGCAGGAGACCCTGCCCAATGTGGTCGCCGCCCACACGATGCAGTCCTACATCGGTGGCTACGGGTCGATGATCAACCCCGTGGGCGCCTGCGCGACCGCGGCGGTGTCCATCGAGGAGGGCCTGGACAAGATCGCCTGCCACAAGGCGGACTTCGTGGTGGCCGGTGCCACCGATGACATCCAGGTGGAGTCCATCGAGGGCTTCGGGTCGATGAACGCGACCGCGGCCACCGACGCCATGCTGGAGCAGGGCATCTCGGAGCGTTTCGTCTCCCGTGCCAACGACCGTCGCCGTGGGGGCTTCGTCGAGTCCCAGGGTGGTGGCACCGTGCTGCTGACCCGGGCGGACATCGCGAAGTCCATGGGCCTTCCGGTCCTGGGGGTCGTGGCCTTCGCCGAGACCCATGCCGATGGTGCCCACACCTCCATCCCTGCTCCCGGCATCGGCGCACTCGCCTGCGCCCGTGGGGGGAGGGACTCGACGCTGGCGCGCCGACTGGCGGAGCTGGGTGTGGGCATCGACGACGTCTCGGTGGTGTCGAAGCACGACACGTCCACGAATGCCAACGATCCCAACGAGTCCGACCTGCACACCCGGCTCGGGCGCGCGTTGGGGCGGACCGAGGGCAACCCGCTGTTCGTCATCTCGCAGAAGTCGCTGACGGGACATGCGAAGGGCGGTGCCTGCGTCTTCCAGGTCGCCGGCATCACGCAGCTCTTCCAGACCGGTGTGGTCCCGGCCAACGCCTCCCTGGACTGCGTGGACGAGGAGATGGCCGTGAACCCCGGCCTGGTGTGGGTGCGCTCCCCGCTGGACCTGGGCTCGCGTGGCCCGATCCGGGCGGCGGTGGCGACCTCCCTGGGCTTCGGCCACGTCTCCTCCCTGGTGGCAGTGGTCCACCCCGGTGCCTTCGAGGCGCTGGTGGTGGCCGCCGCTGACGACCCGGAGCAGGGTCTGACGGAGCTGGCCGCCTGGCGTGAGCGCTCGGACGGGCGCCTGCGAGCGGGCACCCGCCACCGCGAGTCGGGCATGCTGGGCCACGCCCCGCTCTTCGAGCCCGTCGAGTCACGACGCCTGCCCGAGGAGTCCGAGGGTGTGGACCCCCACGAGGTCGAGGCTGCGATCCTCCTGGATCCGCAGGCACGACTGGGTGCCGACGGCTTCTACACCATGCCGGCCGGTCAGGGCGCGGAGTGACGCGACCGGGGCGCCTCGTGGTCATGGCCCGTGGGGTTGCGCTGTCCCGTGAGGTTCCGCCCTCCTGCGGGGTTGCGCCCCTGAGGCGTCCTGCGCCCGGTGCTGCGCTCACAGGGTCTGAGCGGGACGGGCGCGGGCCGGTCCTGGGATGATGCTGGGATGATCCTCGGCATCGGGGTCGACCTGGTGGCCCTGCCTGCTCTCGCCGAGCAGGTGGGACTGCCGGGCTCGACCTTCCTCACCTCCGTACTCACGGCGCGCGAGCGCCGCGTGGTGGAGTCCCGCGCCCGCACCAAAGGCGTTGCCCCCGGTGGCCCCACAGCCCTGGCTCCCCACGTCGGCGCACGCTGGGCGGCGAAGGAGGCCTTCGTCAAGGCGTGGTCCGCCGCCCTGGAGGGCACACCACCCCCGATCCCCCCCGAGGACCTCGTGTGGTCGGAGATCGAGGTGGTCCAGGACCACTGGGGCCGCCCCGCCCTGGTCCTGCACGGACGCGTCGCCCGGGAGGTGGCGCGCACACTGGGTGACGGTGACAGAGGTGCAGGCATCCCTCGGGACGCCGCCCCCGGCACCACTGGACCCGGCACCACCCCGGACCTGCGCTGGCACCTCTCCCTCTCCCACGACGGTGACTTCGCCGTGGCAGCCGTGGTCCTCGAACGCGCCTCCGCCGCCGACACCACCGCTGTCATCGGCACCGGCCCCGGCACCGATGGCGCCACCGCGACGGCCGAGTTCCTCGCCACCTCCATGGCCGGGAAGCTCGCCGGACCGCCACCCGCAGGCTCCGTCCCTCTCCCCGTGAGTGGGCCGCACCGTGGGGCTCCCGGCGTCAATCCTGCGGATCCGGGGCCGGGCGGGAGCCCCGGGGAGCGCAGTGTCGCTCAGGCGTAGACCGAGCGTTCCTCCTCCTCGTCTGACACCCCGCTCGCACTTCCGGGTGCCTCCACGTCGTCATTGAGCACACCGTCCGGACCGACCCCGCTGTGGTCTCCCTCGTCGGCCCCGTCCTGTCCCCAGCTCGACTGCCGCGCGGGGAGGCCGCTGTCGGGACCCTCCAGACCCGGTCCGACACCCTCGTCGTCCCCGGAACTCGCCACGGGAGCGCTCCCGGCGTCGGGTGCGACGCCTTCTCCCGCAGGTGTCGCACCCTCGGAGCCGGGGTCCTGGGCAACCGGGTTGGTGGGACGCGTGCTCGAGAGTGCGCCCGTCCGTGCGAACCGGGTCTGGCCCAGGTTCATGTCGTGTCCGATGCTCTGCGCGGTGATGACGAGTTCGCCGCGGGCCTCCCCGTGCTCGTCCTTCCAGGCGTTGACGGTGGGGCGCCCGACCACGATGACCGGGTCGCCCTTGGCGAGTGAGGCCAGTGCGTTCTGGGCCAGCCGGTCCCAGGCCCGCACGGTGTACCACTGCGCGTCACTCTCCTCGAACGTCCCGTTGTCACGGATCCGGTACTGCGAGACCGCGAGGCGGAATCGGACGATGACCTGACGGTTGCGCGTGTCGAACCTCCTCAGGTCGGTGCCGATCCGGCCCCTCAGGGTGATGCTGGTGTTGCCCGTCATGGTGTCCTCCTTGCTCGGCCGACGGATGTCGGTGCGCACAGGGTTGCCCTCGTGCTGCGGGCACGCCACCGGCAGTGATCGCGACTGTGGACAGAGCGGAGGAGACTTCCCCAGCTGTGGACAACTCACCGGCGGAGGATGGGGACGTGGAGAGCGGATAGCATTCCCGCAGATGGCCCCGGCCCGCCCGTCACCTCCAGGAGGAGTTCCCATGCCCGAGTTGCGCCGACGCTCCCCCGCCGATGCGGACGCCGTCGTGGGTTGGGTGGTGGACGCGGATGCCCTCTACCTCTTCACGGGGGCGCAGGTGCGCTGGCCCCTGCGCGTCGACGACCTCCTCGCCATGGACGACGTCCCGGGCTTCGGGGCGTGGGTCCTGGTCGACGAGGTCGGCACGCCTCCCCTCGGGCACGTCGACCTCACGATGGTCGGCACCACCGTCAAGCTGGGGCGCGTCATCATCGACCCGCACAGACGCGGCGAGGGGCTGGCGCATGTGTTGATCGACCGGGCGCTCCTGCAGGCCGGACGTCAGGGTGCCACCCGCGTCCGCCTCAACGTCATCCGCGGGAACGAACCCGCGCTGCGCACCTACCGTCGAGCAGGCTTCAGGGAAGCCGTCGCCTCTCCCCGCGTGGACGTCATCCCCATGGAACTCCAGCTGCGAGCCGTGAGCACCGCAGAACTCCATCCAGCGCTCAGCGGTTCACCCACAGCCAGACGGCCAGTCCGACCCCGGCGACGACCACCGTCCTGCGCAGCGCCGCCTCGGGGATGACCTTCTGGACAGCCGGGCCCAGGTAGCCGCCCACGGCGCAGCCGAGTCCCAGTGCCAGGGCAGCCCACCAGTCCACCGGGGTGGTGAGGACGAAGAACACGGCGGCTGCGAGGTTGGAGACGGCCAGGAGGATCGACTTCACGAGGACGGATGAGGTGAAGTCCGCGCCCGAGAGGAGCACGGCGACCGCCAGGTAGATCACGCCGGCACCCGCCCCGAAGTAGCCCCCGTAGACGCAGGTCAGCAGGAGCGCCAGCAGGAAGACGGGGCGAGGGACCGCCCCGGGAGCAGTGAGACCGTGCAGGTGCGGACTCACCAACAGCAGGAGCGCCGCCGCCAGTACCATCCACGGCACGACCGAGGAGAAACTCGACTCCCCGGTCTCCACCAGCAGCCACCCGCCCGCCAGTCCACCGACCAGGGCGACTCCCACCTCGACCAGGGTCGTGCGCCGCCCGCGGGCGAGGAACTCCCTGCCGGACCGGGCGGTCGTGCCCAGTCCCGAGCCGACCAGCGCGAGCGTGTTGGTGACATTGGCCGTCACCGGTGGCAGTCCGACAGCCAGCAGAGCCGGATAGCTGACCAGGGAGGCAAGACCTGCGAGGTAGCCGACCAGCCCGGCAGCGACCCCCACGAGGACGAGGACCAGGAAGAGGACGGGAGTCATCCGCCCAGCGTAGGCCGGATGCCCGGCCCACCCCGGTGCTCAGTGTCCCGCCGAGATGCGCAGGTGGAGCAGGCGGAGGGGCAGGAGCCCCCACAGCATGGCGGCGAACACGAGCGGCATCCAACCGCCGAGGTCGGCGTGGGTGGGATCCCCCGCAGCGAGAGTGGCCTGAGTGGTCAGCACGAGCATCACGCTCGGCACGCAGGCGAGCGCACCTCCCGCGAGCAGGAGCGCCGCGGTGGGGACGAGCGTCCCCCTCGGCGTCCTGAGGACGCCGACCGTACCCATCAGAGCGCCGACGACGGCGGGGATCACTGAAGAGACGACGTTCCCACGGCCGGTCATGAAACCGTTCGGGTCCACACCCTGCCCCCAGTGGGTGGCGACGACAGCCGGGAGACGCTCAGCCATGACCACCACGTACGCGCCCAGCATGAGGACGGGGATCCAGAGCACGACCAGCGCAGCTGCCTTGCGCGCAGTCGTCGCCTCCGTGACAGTGCGCTGGCTGACCCCGCCATCCATGTGCTCGACTCCCCCGGCCCGAACTCCCTGACCATCCCATGCTCCCACGGGGTGGGCACGCCGTGTGGGCCACCGGTGCCGAACGTGTGTCCGGCTGTCGGAAGCGGCCTGGAGTTGCCCAGCCCGGGCCCGTTGTCCACAGGACAGGTCCCTCCTCCCCAACCTGGGCGGAGCTCCCACCGCAGATGCACATGGTGATTGTCACACTGGGGGCATGAGCAAGCAGCTGGGGTCACAGAGCGAGGGCGGTAGCCCCGCGGGGGCGGTGGATGCCCTCGTGGGGGTCCGCGCCCTGGACCTGGCCGGCCTCGACGATGACGCTCTCATCGACCTCCTGCGCGGAGCAGAGGAGGCGGGTCGCGTGGTCGATGCCGCCCGTGTGTTGCTGGCGGGCGAGGTCGCGCGCCGCTCGCGCGCCTCGCTGGGGGCCGAACGCCTGTGTGCCCGGTACGGGTGCCGAAACGCTGCGGAGCTCATCACGCGCATCACCCACGTCTCCCGCGGCACAGCCGTGGAGCGGATCCGACTGGCGGAGCCACTGATGCCGTCCTGGTCCTTGTCGGGAGAGTCCGCGCCTGCTCTGTTCCCCCACGTGGCGCAGGCCCTGGAACGCGGCGAGTTGGGACTCGACGCCACACGCGCAGTCACCCGGTCGCTGACCCCGCCCCTGTCCCACGGGGCGGACCCATGGCTGGTGGCGGTGGCGGAGGGGGAACTCGTCGCCGCTGCCTCCATCGCCCCCGACGGGGTCGACCCGGCCCTCGATCCGGAGCACTCAGGGGAGACCGAGGACAGCGGGACCACCACCGTGGGGAGCAGCGATTCACCCGGCGGGGGCGCACGGGCCGATGACGTGGCCGTCATGGCCCAGGTGTGGCAGGCATTCCTGGACCCTGATGGCGCTGCTCCCGATGAGGACCTGGCCCTGCGGCGGCGGGGCATCACCCTGGGGCGCCAGTACAGGGGGACTGTGAGCCTGCGGGGTGAGCTCCTCCCGGAGGTCGCAGCCCAACTCCAGCGTCTCTTCGACGCCTACCTCAACCCTCGAGTCGATGCCGCTGCGCCGGACTCCCCCACTCCGCACGGCACCGGGGTGTGCGGCACGGATGACGCCTCCGCGGCTGCGCGCGATCCTGGAGTCGGCGCAGGGCCCCCGCGGGCGGATACTCCCCTGGACCGCTTGGGACGGACCCATGCCCAACGCCGCCACGACGCCCTCGCCGGGATTCTCACGGTCGCTGCCGCGCACGAGGACACACCCCGTCTGGGCGGGGCAGCTCCCACCCTCGTCATCACGGTGGATGCGAAGGAACTCAACGACCCCCGGGGCGCGGCCTTCATCCAGGGCGGCACGCCGCTGGACACGCTCGTCGGCACGGGCGTGGCCCGGCACGTCTCCTGCTCGGGGGCCACCCAGGTCCTCACCCTCGACGAGGAGAGCCGTATCCTGGGTCTCTCCTCCCCCCAACGCGTCTTCACCTCCCACCAGAGGCGGGCCATCACCCTCCGCGACGGGGCGTGTGTGATCCCCGGATGTGATGTGCCCGCCACCTGGTGCGAGATCCACCATGTGCTCCCCCATCACGAGGGCGGGCCCACCCACACCGACAACGGGGTCCTCCTGTGCTGGTACCACCACCGCACCCTCGAAGAGGCCGGATGGCAGATCACCATGGACCATGGTGTCCCGCAGGTGACGGCACCGCCCTGGATCGACCCCGAGGGCCGCCCTCGCCTGGCCCCCGGGTCCCGGCACCGCCAGTGGCGCCGACACCGCGGGGAACGTTCCGGCGTGCGCCCCGACCACGGTCCCCCTGCCGGGCACTCACGGCACCGGCAGCCCACCACGCCCCATGCCGGAACGCATGTCGGAACCGGTGGCGGCAGCGGGGCAGGTGGCGACGAGGGCGAGCCCTTCCAACCCGGCCCGGGCGCCCCCTGAAACAACCGCGTCCGGACACACGATCACCGGCAGATGTACCGGTAGCAGTTCAGGGACGACGAATCCATCCGTGCCTCAGCAGCGGAGAAGGGCCGCCGCGCCCTGCCCTCGTGCCTGCGCCGGACCAGGCGGCCACCCGGGATCACGCCGGATCATGCGCCGACTATGGACCACGTACCGGCACTGCGTCAGTCGGCCACGCTCGACTGGACGATCAGGACCGTCATCCGCTCGACCGCCCGACTGGAGTGGCGCTCCCCGCGCTCCCAGACAGCGGCCCGCCCGGGCGTGATCTCCTGCTCCACGCCGTCCTCACCGGAGACCAGTCCCCGTCCCGCGACGACCGCGAACACCTGCCGCTGGCCCGCGCGATGTGTCGGGAGGACAGATCCAGCCTCCAGCACCGCCAGGTCCACGCGGAAGCGCGCAGGCTCCGTGTTCTCGGCAATGTGGGACATCGCCACTCCCTCGACACCACCCAGGTCGACCGGTGGGCACTCGATGAGCTGCATGACCACAAGCCTACCCACCGGCGTCACCCGCCCTCCTGGGCCGGCGCATCACGGTCACCGGGATGGGAACGGACCACTCGCCTGGGCATCACGCACGTACGCACACGTACGAGGGCGGGTGCCCGGTCACCCGGACACCCGCCCCACGAGAGATGCGTCAACGGATCACTCGGAAGCTGTCACACCTGCGGCAGCGCCCTCGACGACATCCTCGTCCGTGCCGACGGCCGTGATGCGCTCGGCAAGGACCTCGTCACGCACACGACGTGCGTCCGCCCTCGTCGGCCCGGGTGCTGCCGGGAAGAGGACACGGCGGTAGTACTCCAGCTCCTGGATGGACTCCAGGATGTCGGCAAGTGCCCGGTGCCCACCATGCTTGACGGGCGCCTCCTCGAAGGTCACGCGGTACCAGCGCCGTGCGAGTTCCTTGACGGAGGAGACGTCGATGAGCCGGTAGTGCAGGTGGTCGATGACCTCGGGCATGTTGGCCGCGAGGAACACCTTGTCCGTGCCCACCGAGTTCCCGGCCAGCAGCGCCTTGCCCTGCTCGGGCACGAAGCGCTTGATGTAGTCGAGCACCTGCCGCTGTGCCTCGTCCATGGTGAGACCGCCGGGCAGCTCGTCCAACAGGCCTGACTTGGTGTGCATCTCGCGCACGAAGTCGCCCATGTGGTCCAGTGCCTCCTGGGGCGGGGTGATGAGGACATCGATGCCGGGGTCGACGATGCGCAGGTCGCCGTCAGTGACGACGACGGAGACCTCGATCAGCGCGTCCTTCGCCACGTCCAGGCCGGTCATCTCACAGTCGATCCACACGAGGGGATTCTTCAGGTTCTTGCTCACGGCTCCCAGTGTAGTG
>JBQEKJ010000002.1:0-27537 GCA_052103835.1 Pauljensenia sp. | reverse complement strand
GGACGACACGGACTGAGCCTCCCCACAGGCGCGACACCGTGCACTGACGCGCCGCGTCCTTCCGCTGCCCACCGACGGCCAGCCGCCCGACGCGCCACGCGCACCGCGTCCTCTCGGAGCCGTGGACGGGCTGTGCGCAGTGCGATCACCTCGTCGCGCCTGTGGACAGCCCGTCCACAGATCCGGAGCCCCTGACCTCTTCATCCACAGGATCACCCGACAATGACGCCACGGGTCCCGCAATGGTGCCCGGCACCGACGAGAACGGGGACACATCATGCGGCTGCGTCAGGGCACAGCGGTGGTGTGGAGAGAACCGCGGGTGATCCAGGTGGGGGCGGACCCCGAGGATCACCTGGTCCTCGACGAGCTGAGCACCCAGGAGATCTCCTGGCTCATGGCCGCGAGACTGGACGCCCTGCTCGATGACCCCATGTCCCCCGTCGCCGCACACGACGTCCGCCTGCCGCCGCTCCCCGCAGGCTCCCGCCTCCCCGGCCTCCTGGGAAGGCGGGGGTTCCTCCACGTCGGCGGACCCGCCTCACACCCTCTCCCCGGAGGGGTCCGCCTGGAGGGCATCGATGTCATCACCCTGGCTGCCGCGCAGCTCCTGGTCCAGGTCGGTGTCCGGCGCTTCGATCTCATCGACTCCCGACAGGTCGACCTCCCACTCGCGGGCGTCCTGCCGACGGGGTCCCTCGGGACCCCGCGCACGTCGGCCGTGGCCGCCGTGCTCGCGGGGCTCAGCGCTCACGTCAGCACCGGTCGCCTTGCCTCCCCTGACATGGTCATCGTCTCCGCGAGTCGCAGCTGCGACCCCTCCACGGTCGGGGTGCTCATGGCCGAGGACCAGGAGCACCTCCTGGTCGTCCAGCGAGAACGCTCGATCACGGTGGGCCCCCGGGTCGTCCCGGGGAGGACCCCGTGCTCGCACTGCGTGGAGCTCCACCTCAGCGACCGCGATCCCCGGTGGCCCTTCGTGATGGAGGAGGTGCGCGTCTGTCCCCTTCCCGCACCCACTACCGCGGCCAGGCACATCGCCGCACTGGAAATGGCACGCGCGGCACTCGGCACCGTGGGCCCGGGGCTCTTGGGAGGAAACAACCCCTGGGGCTCGGAACCGTGCGTGGTCCACGTCGCTGCTGACGGAGCTCTCCGTGCGGAACCGACCCGACCCCATCCGCGCTGCGGATGCGCCTCCCTGGCGGTGGTGCTCGGACCGGACTCGGTGTCGCTCAGGCACTCGGCCCGGACCTCCCCCTGACCACCCACGTCCACGCCAACGGCAACGCCAACGTCCCGGCAGGAACGCACAGGACTCACCGGGCAGCCGTCAGGCCTCCTCCACGCTGACCTCCACGTCCTCGCCTCGCACGATCGCCAGGACGGGCGCTCCGTAGCGGTCAAGCTTGACGGCCCCGATCCCACGGATCACGCCGAGCTGACGGAGGGTCTTGGGGCGCGCGATCGCGATGTCGCGCAGCGTCTGGTCGGCGAGCACCGTGAAGGCGGGCTTGGAGATCGCGCGCGCCGCCCGACCGCGCCACTCCTTGAGGCGTGCGAAGAGCTCAAGGACCTCCGGGGGGTTCTCCTCCTCGAACTCCTGGGCCTGTGCCCGCGAACGGTGGCGGGGGCTGGAACCCGTTGGTCCCGCCCCCGACCTCGACGGGCGGGCGGAGGCGGTCTCCTCGGGCCAGATGCCGTCGAGGAAGCGGCTGCGGGTGCGCGACCCACGCCCCCGTCCCGCGCCCCGCGCCCGGGACCAGGACAGTTCCAGGTGGTCGCGCGCCCGCGTCACGCCGACATAGAGCAGACGCCGCTCCTCCTCCCGGGCCTCCGGGGTCTGCGCCATGGAGATCGGCAGGAGCCCCTCGGAGACGCCGATGATGAACACCGCGTCCCACTCCAGGCCCTTCGCGGCGTGGAGGGTGGAGAAGGTCACCCCAGCCACGGCCGGTGCGGCCTGCGCGACGGAACGCTCCTCCAGTTCGCCGACGAACTCCGGCATTGTCAGGGCCGACCTCTCCCGCGCGAGCTCCACGAGGGCGTTGAGGTTGTCCCACCGCTCACGCACAGCTCCAGTCCCGGTCGGCGGATGGGGTGTCCACCCGACCACGGTGACGACCTCCTCGACCTGGTCCTGCAGACCGGTCCCCTCCCGGGAGGAAGCCTCACCGGAGGGATCAGACTCCGCCGCCCCGCCATCGGACTCCCCAGACCCCGGCGTTGCGGCACCGGATGCTGCGGGACCGGACGGCCCCGTCCCATCTCCATCCGAGGCACCCGCGCCGAAGCGCGAGGGCGCGCCGCCCTCGCCGCCCACGGCCGCCCCGCCGGGGGTGCCGTGGGCGAAGGCAATGGCCTGGCGGCGCAAGAGCAGCATGGCGCGCCGGATCTCGTCGCGGTCGAAGAAGCGTGCGCCACCACGCACCAGGAAGGCGATGCCGGCCTCGGAGAAGGCGGCCTCCAGTGTCTCCGACTGTGAGTTCGTGCGGTAGAGGACGGCGATGGAATGGATGGGAACGCCCTCGTCCACGAGTTCCTTGACGCGCGCCGCCACCCCTGCGGCCTCGGCCGTGTCGTCGGGGTAGGTCCGGAAGGCGACACCGGGACCCATGGGGCGCTGCGAGACCAGGTGGACGGCGCCCTCCAGGGCGCCACCGTTCCCTGATCCTGCCGAAGCTCCAGCACCTGGAGCGCCCCGGCCCGCCCTCGTCGACCGGGCGCGCCCCATGACCTGGTTGGCCACGGCCACCACCTGCGGAGTGGAGCGGTAGTCGCGGTTGAGCTCCACGACATTGGCCCCGGGGTGCTTGCGGGCGAACTCGACGAGATGGCGGGGGCTCGCGCCGGCGAAGGAGTAGATGGTCTGCGCCACGTCCCCGACCACGCAGATGTCACGCCTCTCCCCCACCCACAGGTCCAGGAGGTGCTGCTGCAGGGTCGACACGTCCTGGTACTCGTCGACCACGAAGTTGCGGTACTGCGCGCGCACCTTGCGGGCGACGTCCTCGCGCTGCTCCAGGACACCGCACATGAGCAGCAGGACGTCCTCGAAATCGATGACCCCGCGGTCCTGCTTGGCGTCCTCGTAGGCGGACATGAGACGCGCGAAGGCAGCGGAGTCCAGCCCGGCGGGCGGGTCTCGGCGCTCGGCGCGGACGCGCTCGGCGTAGTGGGCGGCATCGATCATGGAGACCTTCGCCCACTCCACCTCGGAGGCGAGGTCACGCACCGTCGTGCGGTCGGCGCGGATCCCGGTGCGATTGGCGGCCGAAGCGACCAGTGAGGCCTTGTGTTCGACCAGACTCGGCAGGTGCCCACCGACCACCCCGGGCCAGAAGAAGGACAGCTGGCGCAGCGCTGCGGCATGGAAGGTGCGGGCCTGGGCATGGGGCACACCCAGGGAGCGCAGTCGCTCCCGCATCTCGGCGGCGGCGCGCGAGGTGAAGGTCACGGCCAGGACGGTGGAGGGGTCCACCGCACCGGTCGCTGCGGCGTGGGCGATGCGGTAGGTGATGGCGCGCGTCTTGCCGGTCCCCGCGCCCGCCAGCACTGCCAGCGGACCCGTGACCTGCTGCGCGACGCGCCTCTGGTCGGGATCGAGCTGGTCCAGGAGTGCTTCGGGGTCGGTGGGGGTCATGCCCGGATTCTCTCAGGTCCCGTGGGCGCGTGCGTCACGGCACGGGACCCGCTGTGGACGGAGGGGACGAGCGTCACCGCAGTGGTGGTGACATCAGCGCACGGCCGTGATCGCGGCATCGGCGCACGGCAGTGGTGGTGACATCAGCGCACCCGGGAGGGCGACACCGTGCACGTGCGCTCGCTTGCGGGTCCGGGCACCGAACACTCGTCAGCGAGGGCAGGGCCACCATGCGCGAGAAGCGAGAAGTGCGAAGGGCGAAGCCGGAACACCCGTCCCGGACTGACGGTCCGCGTCCTGTCGTGGCCCGTTCCCGTAGCCCCGCTGCCCCGCAGCAACTGACCGGTGGCACTGCGTTTGGGTAGGGGTTGTCTGCGTTGGGTAGGGGTCATATCCCTGTCCCGAACACAGTAAGACGTACCCAATGTCAATAACCCGTGCCCAAACGGCATCGCCAGGACCGGAGTCCGGTCAGCGCCCCGGAGCGTGACCCCGGTGCGCTCGAGAGTCCGCCGCCGAGCTCAAGGATCCGAGCGAAGCTGTCGTCTCCACCTGTGGCAGCTGCGCAGGCAGAGCATGCACAGGCAGGGCACGTGGAACGGCCAACACCCCGAAACAGGGCCTCGCGACCATCCGCAGGCCGACCGACCTCAGACCACAACAACCCCGGGCCAGCCCCACCCCAGGCCGGACCAGTCCGATACCCGACCGTCCGCGAACCACAACAACCGCGGGCCAGGCACTCTGCAGATCAGGCCTGACGCAGGGGGTCGATGCGCCGGGGAGACTCGGGCAGGGGGCCGCCGTACCACTCCTCGACCATGGCCCGAGCGATGGCCGTGGGCCCGGGGGGCTCCAGGCGCCCTGCCGAGATCTCCTCGCCCAGCTCCGCGCGTGTGAAGAATCGCGCACAGTCAATCTCCACACCGTCCACGTGCACCTCGGCCACAGCTCCCGGTGCCAGTCGCGCGGCGTAGCCGACCATGAGGGAGCGCGGGAAGGGCCAGGGCTGCGCCCCGAGGAAGCGGACCTCCCCGACCTCCAGTCCGACCTCCTCCAGGACCTCACGACGCACCGCCCGGTCGGGCGACTCCCCCGCCTCCACGAACCCGGCCAGCACCGACCAGAAGCCGGGGCGCCACGCGGAGTTGTGGGCCAGCAGCACCCGGTCCTCCTCGTCGACCACCGCCATGATCACCGCAGGGTCCTGACGGGGGTACTCAATGGTCCCGCAGGTCGGGCAGGTGGTGGTCCAGCCCGCCGAGGTGACCTCGACCCGGGCTCCGCACCGCTGGCAGAATGAGGCCTGGCGGTGCCACTGCACCAGGGCGACCGCCTCACAGGCCAGTGCCGACTCGTCATCAGGCAGCAGGTGCGCACACCAGCGCAGGTTCGCCCAGGTGATCCCCTCCCGCTCCAGCGGATCGGCGACCTGCACGGCCACGTGCACGACACCGTCACGTGTGCGGCCGATGAGCATCGCGGCAGGCGTCCCCTCCGCGAGCGCCAGCGCAGCCTGCAGCTCCGGATGCCACAGGGAGACCGTCCCGTCCCCGTGGCCGTGCCCCGCTGCGAGCGCGCCCCGCCGGGAGTGGGTGTCGCCCTCGTCCACGGGGATGGTCGCGAATGGGGTGTCGGCGTCGGCGCGCACCGCAGAACCCTCCCGGCGCACCGCGGTGTGGCCACCGCTGGCAGCCACCACGGCGAGTCGGCCCGCGGGGTCCAGGAGGAAGGCGCTCACCCCGGTGACGGGTCCCTCGACGATGCCATCCAGCGCGTCGGGTCCCTCCAGCAGGAGGGTGAGGGGGTCGACGGTCTCACGGGCGGTCGGGACGGAGTCGAGGATGCCTCGGGAGAGGGGAAGGGTGAGGGCCATGTGCTCACCGTATCCGCCCCGCGCTACGGTGGTCACCATGACCTCAACCACGACACGCGCCGATGGGCGCGCCCTCGACCAGCTCCGTCCCGTCTCCGTCACCCGCGGGTGGGCGGGCTCCGGGGAGGGGTCCGTGCTCATCGAGGCGGGTGACACGCGTGTGCTCTGCATCGCCTCCTTCACCGAGGGCGTGCCGCGCTGGCGCAAGGGTTCCGGGGAGGGCTGGGTGACTGCGGAGTACGCCATGCTGCCGCGCGCCACTTCCCAGCGTTCCCAGCGCGAGTCCGTCAAGGGCAAGATCGGTGGCCGCACCCAGGAGATCTCGCGCCTGATCGGACGCTCGCTGCGCGCCGTGGTGGATGTGGCCGCGCTCGGGGAGAACACGATCGTCCTCGACTGTGACGTCCTGCGCGCCGATGGCGGCACGCGCACCGCCTCCGTGACGGGCGCCTACATCGCGCTCGCCGATGCCCTCTCCTGGGCCCGGGAACGCCACATCATCCGGGAGCGCGCCGGGCACCCCGTGCTGTCGGACTCGGTGTCCGCCATCTCCGTGGGCATCATCGACGGGACCCCGATGCTGGACCTGCCCTATGTCGAGGACGTGCGCGCCCAGACCGACATGAATGTCGTCCAGACGGGGTCGGGTCGTTTCGTGGAGGTCCAGGGCACCGCCGAGCATGCGCCCTTCGACCGCGACGAGCTGGGTGTCCTGCTGGACCTGGCCGCGACGGGCAACGCGCAGCTCACCGAGTTGCAGGACCGCGCACTCGCCGCCGCGGTGGGCACCACCGTCACGCTGGGCCAGGAGTGAGCGTGGGCAGCACCCGGGGGGAGGGGAAGGGGATCGACGAGGGCGCTCGCCTCGTCTTCGCGACCGCGAATGCGCACAAGATCTCCGAGCTGGAGGCCATCCTCGCCCCCCTGCTCGGTGGGCTCGCACCCGGCACGGTGGCCCGTATGGATGAGTTCCCGGTGGAGTCCCCCGTCGAGGACGGCGCCAGTTTCGAGGAGAACTCCCTGATCAAGGCCCGCGCACTGTGCCGCGCCACCGGTCTGGCGGCGGTGGCGGACGACTCCGGGTTGTGCGTGGACATCATGGGCGGGGCACCTGGCATCTTCTCCGCGCGCTGGTGTGGGCACCACGGGGACGACGCCGCGAACCTTGACCTGCTCCTCGCCCAGCTCGGGGACGTGCCCGAGCGCCTGCGCGGGGCCTCCTTCGTGTCCGCAGCCGTCCTGGTGCTGCCGGGCGGTCGGGAGTTCGTCGAGCTCGGGCGGGTCATGGGGACCCTGCTGCGGACCCGCCGCGGCGAGGGCGGCTTCGGCTACGACCCGGTCTTCGTGCCGGAGGGATCGGAGCTGACCACGGCCGAGATGACACCCGGGCAGAAGAACGCGATCAGCCACCGGGGCATCGCCTTCCGGGCGCTCGCCCCGCACATCGTGGAGGCCCTGGGCGGCGCGAGGGTGTCCTGAGACATCAGCAGCCGGAGTGGCACTCCTCGGGCACGGGGTCGACCTGTGGCGCGAGCGTCTCCAGGGTTGGGAGCCCGTGCACCAGGGGGGCTGCAGGGGTGCCGTCCCCGAGGCGCTCCGGTGCTACAGCTCCCCGGATCCCCGGCTCCCCGGCGTACCTTCACCGCCCGGGGAGGGCCTCCATGGCGCAGTCCCGGCCCCGCGCCTGGGCGAGGCGCCGGGGGCGGACGGGGAACAGGGCCCGGGCGAGTCGCTGAGGTCGACCCACGCGCTGGCGCACGGCCCACAGGCGGGTCGAGCGTGCGGCCAGCGCAGCCCATTCTCCGCGCAGTCGCAGGACGAGTCGGTCGCGGACCTGCCAGGTCATGCGCACGCCGATGACGATGAAGATCAGGTTCGTCACCACTGAGGGCCACGCCCTCGTCACCAGGCACGCCACTGCCAGCAGCGCGCACGCCACCATGTTCAGCGCGTGGTAGCGCAGGGAGTCGGGAGCCACGCGCTGCGTGGAGACGGTCCAGTAGGCGAGCAGGGAACACGCGGCGCCGACCCATCCCAGGACCATCGCAGCGGCAGAGAGTGACCACATCACGAGGCATATCGTGCCCACACCACTGCTACAGTGCAATAGAAGGATTCTTCAGATCTCCTGAAGCTCAGCTTCACTCACCGACAGCCCCCATTCACCACCCCCGGCCCCCCCCCCCACCCCCCCCGGGCCCCCGCACCCAACCCCCCCCGCCCCCCCCCCCCCCCCGGCCCCCCCGCCCCCAAGCGCCCCCGCCCCCCCCCCCGGCCCCCATTCACCACCCCCGTCCCCCACCCCCTCCTCCCGAGGCACGCCTCACCAAACCCCCGAGGCACGCCCCGGACCCGAGGCCCCGAGTCCCCTTCGCGCCCGGACCCGCCGAGCAGGCAGCACCCCGTTCAGAGCCCATGTCAGCCCCGAGTCTCCCGAGAGGAGCCACACATGCACATCGACCCACGTCGACTCCCCGTCCTGCTCGCCGTGCGCCGCGAGGGCGGCATCGTGGCAGCCGCCGACATCCTGGGGATCTCGCCCTCCGCAGTCTCCCAGCAGGTCCAGCGCCTGGAGGACGAGGTCGGCCTGGAGCTCATCGAACGCACCCCCACCGGTGCCGTCCTCACCCCCGCCGGCCACGTGCTCGCCGGCGGGGCGGAACGCATCGAGGCGGAGCTGACCGACACCACCCAGGCGCTGCGCCCCTTCACCGGGCAGGTCACGGGCATCGTCGCCATCGGCTCCTTCCAGACCCTGCTGCGCGCGGTGCTCATTCCCTTCCTCGCAGACCTCGCCCACGTCCTGCCCGGTATCGAACTGCACCTGGTCGAGACCGACGAGCTCCCCGGCATGGCAGCGCTGCGCTCCGGACGCTTCGACATCCTCACCCTGGAACGCGACGAGTCACCGGGAGGTGCTCCACGCGGGTTCACCGACACGGCGTTCTTCGACGAGCCCTGGGTCCTCGCCACCCCGACTGCCGCCCCACCCATCGGGTCCGAACGCGACCTCGCGCCACTGCAATGGCTGCGCGTCCTGCCGGGCACGGCTGGCGCACACGCGATGGCCCGGATCACCGCGGGGATACCAGAGCCCGAGTTCGCCGAGGACTCCTACATCAACTACGGCGTCGCACTGTCCCTGGTTGCCGCGGGACGCGGCTCCACAGTGCTCCCCCGACTCGCCCTCGTCGACGTGCCCCTGGAGGGGGTGCGCGTCACGCCACTGCCAGGCCTGGGGGTGCGTCGCCTCCTGATCCGCCACCGCACCCACGCCGCCGACCCCGCGACGCCGAGCGGACAGGTCATCCAGCAGCTGGTCCAGTGGGTGGCGGACCACCCCTTCAGCGAGGGCGTCCCCTCCTGATCACGCCACGAATGATCACGCGACGAATGACGGTTCGAGGCCGATCGACCTTCGGCTGAGGTGGCATCGGCCCGCCGCACTGCGGACGACCACTCTCAGACCAGGTACTCCTGGCCCGCGTGGGCGATGTCGAGAGGACCGGACCAGGTGGTACGGGCGTCAGTGGCCACCTCCCGAGGATCCGTCCACGGCTGGATGTGTGTCAGGACGACCCGGCCGACCCCGGCTGCCGTGGCCGTGTCACCCGCCCGGGCACCCGTCATGTGGATGCCACGCACCTCGTCGCAGGACGTGAACCCCGCTTCTGCCAGGAGCAGGTCCACCCCGGAGGCGCCACGTGTGATCGTGTCGCACTGGTCGGTATCACCCGTGTAGAAGAGGGAGCTGCGTCGCACCTGCTCCACCTGCGCGGCAGTCCCCGACGCGGGATCAGCTCCCGCAGCACCCACCTGCGTGTCAGGCATCTCAACGTCATCGATCACCGCGGTGGGCACCTCTGCGGGCCCCTCGACACGGATGCCGAATCCGGGCACCGAGTGCCAGGCCGTGGCAGGCGTCAGGGTCAATGGGCCGATGTGCAGGGGAACCCGGGCCTCCAGGGTGCGCACGGTGAACTCGCCCTCGTACGTCTCCTCCGCACCCACGCCGTCGATCTGGCGCACGCGGTCCAGCAGCCCGGCCGGGCCGGCCATGGTGATGGGGGCGCGGCCCCGTGCGGGTCCCCAGCGACGGTGGACGTGCAGGGAGATGACGTCGCCGACATGGTCGGCGTGGCAGTGGGAGAAGATGACGGCGTCGATCTCGCGTGGGTCGATGTGGGTCCACAGCTGGCCGAAGGACCCCGGCCCCAGGTCCATGACCACGTTCCACGTCCGATCCGAGCCGGTCGCCGGGTCGAAGCCCCTGGCCTGGACCAGGTAGCAGGACGCGGCCGAGCCCGGGCCCGACATGGACCCGGTGCAGCCCACGACACGCAGTCTCATGCCGACACGCCCTCGTCGGCCAGGGGAATCTCGATCGCCTCGTGGACCTCGGGCCCCAGGAAGCGTCGCGCAAGCTTGGCGAAGGTGCCGGGTCCCCCGGTCGTGAGGAACTCGTGGTGGGGTGGCTCGTCGAGACCGCGCGGCTCGTGGAGCAGGTCGCGGTCGACGAGCTCGTTGTAGGTGACGTTCGCGGTGGCCTCGGAGGAGGTCACCAGGGAGACACCCTCGCCCATGACGCGCCCGATGACGCCCGTGAGCAGCGGGTAGTGCGTGCAGCCCAGGATGAGGGTGTCGACACCGGCCTCGCGCAGGGGTTCCAGGTAACCGCGCGCGACCTCCTCCAGCTGGGCACCTGTTGTCACGCCCGCCTCGACGAACTCCACGAATCGGGGGCAGGCCTGCTGGACCACGGTGAGGTCAGGCACAGCGGCCAGCGCGTTGGCATAGGCCTCGGACCGGATGGTCGCCTCGGTGCCGATGATCCCGATGCGTCGGTTGCGAGTGGTGACCACTGCGGCGCGGGCGGCGGGGGTGATGACCTCGATGACCGGGATGTGGGCGTCGATCCAGTAGCGCTCGCGCGCATCCGACAGGGCGGCGGCGGTGGCAGTGTTGCAGGCGATGACCAGCACCTTCACGCCTCGCGACGCGAGCTCGTCGAGTCCCGCGAGCGCGAGCTGGCGGACCTCGGCGATGGGGCGGGGACCGTAGGGGGTGTGGGCGGTGTCGCCCAGGTAGACGACCTGCTCACCGGGCAGCTTGTCGATGACGGCACGCGCGACCGTGAGGCCTCCCAGCCCGGAGTCGAAGATCCCGATCGGCGCGTTGTCCATGCTTGGGACACTAGTGCGCCGGGGCTTCCTCCCGCATGGCACGCAGCAGTGAATCCTGCCACCACGTCACCGCGACATAGAGCCCACTGACGAGGGCGAGGCGCGGATCCGTCCCCGCCGAACGCGCCTGTTCCCGGACCCGATCGGCGTCCTCCTCGACCTCGATGCCCAGCTCACCGGCCAGTGCGAGACGGACGTCGTTGAGCGCTGCGAGCCAGTCCCACACTGCCGCACGGGGAACCAGTACGTCCCCGCCCACCTCCCGCCGGGCGCCGCGCAGGTCCTGGCGCAGCCGGCGCAGACGTGCGGACTTCTCGGAGCGCAGGAAGTCCTCGGTGAGTGCGCGCAGCTGCGCGGCCTCCGGTTCGTCCGCGCTCATGGGAGGCAGGAGGTTGTCGAGGGCGGGGTCGCCGGGCTCGGGACGGGAGTCCTCGAAGCCCGTCATGGCCCGGACCAGGGACGTCAGGTCGCTCGGCTCGTCCAGGACCGCGAGGATCTCGCCGACGAGCCGGTCGAGCATGCGGGAGTCCTCCCCGTCCAGCTCTGCGCGGAAGCCCAGTGGGGTCGCGCGGAACTCCCCGATCATCCGGCTCTCTCCAGGGTCGCGTGGAGGCCGTAGGAGTGCATGGCCAGGACGTCGGCCTCCATGCGCTCCCGGGTCCCCCGCGACACGATGGCGTGCCCGAGGTGGTGGATCTCCAGCATCAACGCGTGCGCGACACTGCGTCGGTACCCGAAATGTCTGCTGAGCACGGCGGTGACGTAGTCCATGAGGTTGACGGCGTCGTCCCACACGACCGTGTGCCATTCGGGCACGGCGGACGTGGAGGGACTCGCCTGCTCGGTCGGAGCGGGCGACGGGCTGGCGGGCATGGGATCAGCGTAGGCATGTCGACGCGCCCGGGGTGCGGCTTTCGCACCCACCACCGCGGTCAGGATCGCTAAGTTTGTCCCATGCCTGCTTCCTTCTCCACCGCACTCCTCACCGACATGTACGAGCTGACGATGCTCGACGCCGCCCTGCACAACGGCATGGCCCAGCGCCGTACCGTCTTCGAGGTCTTCGGACGACGTCTGCCCGCCACCCGCCGATACGGGGTGGTGGCGGGAACGGGCCGCATCCTGGAGGCCCTGGAACGTTTCGAGTTCTCCCAGGACCAGATCGACTGGCTCCACGCCCAGCACATCGTCTCCGACCAGGCACTCGACTACCTCAAGGACTTCCACTTCGCCGGGGACATCGACGGCTACGCGGAGGGCGAGTGCTACTTCGAGGGCTCACCCCTCCTCACGGTGTCGGGCTCGTTCGCCGAGTGCGTCCTGCTGGAGACGCTGGCCCTGTCCGTGCTCAACCACGACTGCGCGGTCGCCTCGGCGGCGTCACGCATGACGATCGCAGCCCACGGCCGCCCCTGCCTGGACATGGGGGCCAGACGCACCCATGAGCGCGCCGCGGTCTCGGCTGCGCGCGCGGCAGTCATCGGAGGCTTCCGTGGGACCTCCGACCTGGAGGCCGGCAAGCGCTACGGCATCCCGACGATCGGCACGGCCGCACACGCTTTCACGCTGCTCCACGACTCCGAGGCGGAGGCATTCGCCGCGCAGATCAAGCTGCTGGGGACCGACACCACGCTGCTGGTGGACACCTACGACATCCCCACGGCAGTGCGCAGCGCGGTGGAGGCCGCCCGCGCTGCCGGGGGCGAGTTGGGCGCGGTCCGCCTGGACTCCGGTGACCTGGTCGCCCTGGCATTCAAGGTGCGCGGCCAGCTGGACTCCATGGGGGCGTCCTCCACGAAGATCACGGTCACCAACGACCTCGACGAGTATGCGATCGCAGCCCTGGGGGCCGCACCCATCGACTCCTACGGTGTGGGGACGCGTCTGGTCACCGGTTCGGGCGTGCCCACGGCCGCCCTCGTCTACAAGATGGTGGAGCGTGAGGACGCCGAGGGCACGATGCGCGGGGTGGCGAAGAAGTCCGCCTCCAAGAGCACCGTGGCCGGACGCAAGTATGCCGGACGCGTCATCGGCGAGGACGGATACGCGGAGGAGGAACTGCTCGTCGCCGGCGGTTCCGCCGAGGACGCGGGCCGGGCGCTGGCCGATGTCGGGGCGCGCCCCCTCCAGGTACCCCTGGCCCGCGACGGACACATCGACTCCTCCGCCTGGGGGCGCGAGGCGCTGGCACGTGCCCAGGAGCACCACGTCCGCTCCCGCAATGAGCTGCCCTACCAGGCCTGGCGCCTCTCCGAGGGAGAGCCCGCCATCCCGACCCACTACCGCACGGCCGACTGACCCTCCGCAGCCCACCCACCGCGAAGTCCGTCCCAGTCCAGGGTCGAAGTCCGTCCTCAGTGCTCGACAGAGCGAACCCCTGGGGGAGAAGAGAGCTCACGCCGGCGGGGAACGGGTGGTCAGTGTGCGGTGAGTTTGAGCCCGACGACACAGGCGACCAGGCCCATGAGCAGCAGGACCCGGACCACGCTCACCGGCTCCGCACCGGTGGCCATGGCCCACACAGCTGTCGTGGCTGCGCCGATCCCGACCCACACCGCATAGCCGGTGCCGACAGGGATCTCACGCAGCGCCCATGCCAGTCCCGCCATGGACACCACGAGGCCTGCCAGGAACACCAACGATGGGACCAGCCGCGAGAGTCCCTCACTGCGTGAGAGTGCCGTCGCCCAGACGGCTTCGAACAGGCCCGAGACGACGAGGACGATCCAGTCCATCCGAGTGGTACCTCCATGGGGCCGTCCCCGCATGAGGTCCACCACCCGGGTCGTCCCGGGGGCAGGGGGCGCCTGCACAGAAACTCCACCGGATGACACCCGGTCAGACGCGTCCCACGAACCACTCTCTCAAGAGTGCGATGCGCGCGTCAATCTGCTGCACCGTCGCCTGTGCGACCTCCGGGCCCCCGGTGCGCTGGCGCAGACGTGAATGGATCACGGCGTGGGAGTCCCCCGACCGACGTGACCACGAGGAGACCAGGCGTTGCAGTTCCTTGCGCCGGGCGGCGCGCAGGCGGTGCTCGGAGATCCCGGAGTTGGCCTCTCGCTGCCGAGCGGCCTCCGCGGCGCGCCCGTGCTGGCGGTCCTGGTCGGCTGCGCGTGCGCGCAGCAGGGTCGTCACCTGGTCGGGCTCCAGCAGACCGGGGATGCCCAGGTACTCCTGCTCCTCGACCGAGCCGACCTCGGCCCCGCTCCCCCAGGCGGCACCGTCGAAGAGCACGGCGTCGAACTCTGCATCCGCCCCCAGCGCCTCGAAGCCGGGCAGGAGGTCCGAGGATGCCTGCTCACTCCGGTTGGCCTGGGCGACGAGGGCATCCTCGGGGTTGTACAGGTCGCCCTCCGCATCGGCGCGCACCGGCCGGTCCAGGGCGTGGTCACGCTCGACCTCCATCTGCCCGGCCAGGTCCAGCAGCGGCAGCACGGAGGGGATGAAGACCGTCGCCATCTCCCCGCGTCTGCGGGCACGCACGAAACGCCCCACGGCCTGGGCGAAGAAGAGCGAGGTCGAGGTGTTGGTCGCGTAGACCCCCACTGCCAGTCGTGGGATGTCCACACCCTCGGAGACCATGCGCACGGCCACCATCCACCGGTCCTGGGACTCCCGGAAGCCGTCGATGCGCTCGGAGGCGTCGGCGTCGTCGGACAGGACCACCGTGGCTCCCTGCCCGGAGATGGCGCGCAGGTGGCGCGCATAGGCGCGTGCCTGGGTCTGGTCCGAGGCGATGACCAGTCCCCCGGCGTCGGGGACCTGTCGACGCACCTCGGAGAGGCGCTGGTCGGCGGCGCGCAGCACCGAGGGGATCCACTCGCCCTTCGGTTCGAGCGCGGTGCGCCACGCCTGATTCATCATGTCCTTGGTCAGGGGTTCACCCAGGCGTGCACTGAACTGCTCCCCCGCCGAGGTCCGCCACGACATGTTCCCCGAGTACGACATGAACAGGACCGGGCGCACGACCCCGTCGTGCAGGGCGTCGCCGTAGCCGTAGACGTAGTCCGCACGGGAGCGCCGTACCCCCTCCTCATCCTCCACGTAGCGCACGAAGGGGATCGGACTGGTGTCGGAACGGAAGGGAGTCCCGGTCAACGACAGACGCCGGGTCGCCTCGCCGAAGGCCTCCCCGATCCCGTCACCCCAGGACAGGGCGTCCCCGGCATGGTGGATCTCGTCGAGGATGACGAGTGTGGGGTTCGCCCTCGTGCGCGAGGAGTGCAGCGCCGGATTGGCGGCGACCTGCGCATATGTCACGGCCACGCCGTCGAAGTGCGACCCCGCGCGCCCCTGGGAGTTCGAGAACGCCGGGTCGAGGTGGATGCCGACCCGCGCCGCCGCATCCGCCCACTGCCCCTTGAGGTGCTCGGTGGGGCACACGACGGTCACCTTGGAGACGACGCCGCGCCCCAGCAGTTCGACGGCCACACGCAGGGCGAAGGTGGTCTTGCCGGCGCCCGGGGTGGCCACGGCGAGGAAGTCGCGTGGTTCCTGCCCCAGGTAGGTCTCGAGTGCAGCTGCCTGCCACGCGCGCAGGCTGCCCGCCGTCCCCCAGGCCGCCCGCCGGGGGAACGCGGGTGAGAGCTGCTCGGCAGCTGCCGTCGAGACTCGCGCGGGTCGGGCCGTCTGGCCGTCTCCGCCGCGGCTCACTTGTCGGACCCTCCCGACCCGCCGTCGGAGAAGGGCCAGTTGCGCCCGTTCTTGCCCATGCCGTCACGCAGCGCCTTGCAGCGCGGGCACACAGGGTAACGCGAGGCGTCGCGTGAGGGGATCCAGACCTTTCCGCACAGGGCGACCACGGGCTGGCCGGTCACCATGGAGGAGTCCGCGCGGTCCTTGCGCACGAAGTGGGCGAAGCGGTCGCCGTCACCCGGGGACTTGCGCTCCTCCTCCTCGGTGCGCTCCAGCAGCCCGGTGGCCGACTGGGGGTCGCTCGAGGGCCCTCCCGGGGGCTGGGGGGACTCGGGTCCGCGTGGTTCGTCCAGTGCTCGCATGGCGCCCATTGTAGGTGGGGCGCACGAGGGCGTCCCTGCAGCTTCCCGGATCGGCGGCGTGCACAATCCCACGCCGCTTCCACCGCCGGCCGAACATGAGTCTGTGCCGTCCGGTGTGGCACCCGATCGGTTCAGGCGAGCTCGCCCTCGCGCTGCCAGACCTCGCGGTAGTAGTCGGCCAGGGCGAGGTCGGAGGCGGCGGCCTCGTCGAGGAGGACGAGGGCGTCTGGATGGAACTGGATGAGTGTGGCGGGCCAGAGGGCGGAGACAGCGCCCTCGAGCATCTCGTGGACGGCCACCGCCTTGTTGGCACCGGTGGCGACCAGGAGCAGGCTGCGGGCCTCCATGATCGTTCCCAGACCCTGGGTCAGGCAGCGGGTGGGGACGGCGTCGACGTCGTCCCCGAAGAAGCGGGCATTGTCCTGGCGGGTGCGCTGGGTGAGGACCCCGACATGCGTGCGCGAGGCCAGGGAACCACCGGGCTCGTTGAAGGCCAGGTGGCCGTCCCCACCGATGCCGAGGATCTGCAGGTCGATGCCGCCGGCGTCGCGGATCGCAGCGTCGTAGCGTGCGGCCTCGACCGGGAGATCGGTTGCGTTGCCGTCAGGCCCGTTGACGGCGTCGCGGGCGAAGTCCACCCGGTCCACGAAGTCCCGGCGGATGACGCTGCGGTAGGCCTCGGGGTGCCCGTCCGGCAGGCCGACGTACTCATCGAGGGTGAAGGCGCGGGAGCGGGCGAAGCTGATGCGCCCGACCTCGGTGCGGGCAGTGAGCTCGTCGTAGAGCGGCAGCGGGGAGGAGCCCGTCGCCAGACCCAGGACAGCACCGGGCTTGCGGGCGAGCAGGCGCTCGAAGCGGTCGGCCGCGATGGTGGCGATGGCGGTGGTGTTGGGAAGGATGGCAACCTTCATGGGGACCCCTCAGACAGTCAGTTGATTGACATTGATCAGTATAGGGATCAAACGTCAGCTTCCCTCATGTTGTGAGGTGCTGTACCAGTCGCCCGCTCTGGCGTGAGGACGGGCGGAGGGACGGAAAAGGGGCGGATGCCAATCGGCACCCGCCCCCAGACCGGGACGATCAGTCCAGGGTCACTTCGCGACGGCCTTCTTCAGGGTCGAGCCGGCGGAGATCTTGACGCCGAAGCCGGCGGGAATCTGGATCTCCTCACCGGTGCGCGGGTTGCGACCGGTGCGGGCCGCGCGCTCGACACGCTCCACGGACAGCAGGCCGGTCACCTTGACGGGCTCGCCCTTGCCGAGGGACTCGACCAGGACCTCCTGGAAGGCGGACAGAGCCGCGTCGGCCTGGACCTTGGACAGGTTGGCGCGATCAGCGATGGCGGCCACGAGCTCAGTGCGATTGACGGACATGTATGGACCTCTCCTCTTGCAGATGTCGGGGACCACTGTGGTGGTCACAGGGGAAACAGTACGGAACGAACGCCCTGATTGTCAGATCTGGGGGCGGTTTGCAGCGATTCCGGGCCGTTTTCCCGCCCGATTCCCAAAATGTGGCCAGTTGTGCCGCCGTGATCGAGAGCGGCATCACGTCTCCGGGAGACCCCAGTCATCCCGGCGATCCCGGCGCCAGCGGGTGCGCCCCCTGGGGTGCGCTGGCTGCACTGCCGCGCGAAGGGGCTCCCACACACCGTCTCCATGGAGACATGACCGCGTGACGACATCATCGGGCGGAGCACACGAGAATGATCGGCGGCGCGCACCCCTCACGGGTGCCCCCGCATTGCACGCGTGGCACAAGGACATCTGGCACGACGTCCGACGTGCAACATCTCGTGCAGTCCACGTGCCACAGCGGGTGCTGCTTCAGCACCATCCCGTGCGCCGTATGCACCATACGCACCACGGGCACACCCCACACCTTTCCGCACCAGGACAACGAAAACCCCGGGACTCCAACGGAGTCCCGGGGTGTCTCGTGGAGATGGCGGGAATCGAACCCGCGTCCGACGGCCGGCCCCGAGGTCTTCTCCGGGCACAGTCTGCAAGCTATTTCTCAGCCCCCGGCGTCATGCAGACATGCCTGCCGGATGGGCTCAGTCAGCTGAGTGTCGAAGCCGACCCACTGACAAGGTCGACAACCAGTGGCTCCCTGAATGACGCCAGGATCCGGGCTGGGAGCACCACCCGGGCTGACGGACTAAAAGTTCAGACTGCTATCAGGCAGCAAGAACGAAGTCGGTGCGATTCTGTTCGGCACCTGTTGGTTTGCACGCATCGTTCACGAGCTGAGCGCGCGTCCTCGACCCGCTTCCCCTCGATCGACGACCGACGTCGAAACCGATCATCCCCTATTGAGTTCTTCAACCCACCACCACCGGTCACCCGCTGGCGGACATCCAATGATACCCGCTGCCGGGCCACCGGGCAATGGGTGCAAGCCTCAGTGCCGCGCCTGCTTGGTGTAGTGACGCATGGCACGCTCGGCCTCACGCTTGTCCTGTGCCTCGCGCAGGGTCTGGCGCTTGTCCCACTCCTGCTTGCCGCGGGCCAGGGCCACCTCGACCTTGGCGCGTCCACCCAGGAAATAGAGCTCCAGGGGAACGATCGTGTACCCCTTCGACATGGACTTCTGCTCCATGCGCCGGATCTCCGAGGCGTGCAGGAGCAGCTTGCGCTTGCGGGTGGGTGTGTGGTTGGTCCAGGACCCCTGGGCATACATCGGGATGTTCACCCCGTAGAGCCACGCCTCCCCGTCCTTGGCCTCCACCCACGCGTCCACCAGGGATGCCCGCCCCATCCTCAGGGCCTTGACCTCCGTGCCGGAGAGGACCAGACCCGCCTCCCAGCGCTCCTCCACCGCGTAGTCGTGCAGCGCCTTCTTGTTCCGCGCGATCGTCTTCCTGGCGTCGGAGGCGGCCTTGCGCTTCTCGGCCGCGGTCTCCTTGGGCTGCTTCCATTCCTTGGGCATCGTGTCCCTCCTCCCGGGGTGTCGACGAGGGCGTCCCTCGCCCCCCGCGCCCCCGGGTCACCGCTTCCTGGCAGAGGCGGGTCGGGGGCACAACTTGTCGATTCTCCTACAGGTAGCCCATCGGGTCAACGGTGGCGCCGTCCTCCATGAGTGACAGGTGCAGGTGGCAGCCGGTGGCGTACCCCGTGGCACCGACCTTGCCGACCACCGTGGTCCGGTCGACCCGCTGGCCCACAGAGACGTCGATCTCCTGGAGGTGGACGTGGGCGCTGACCCAGGAGTGACCGTTGATCATGCCGTGGTTCACGTAGACGACGTTGCCGCCCGCCACCTCGTTCGTCACCGCGGAGACCACCCCGGGGGCGATCGCATAGGTGGGTGTCCCACACGCAGCAGCGAAGTCCGTCCCGTTGTGCAGCTTGTTGACTCCGAGGACGGGGTGGTAGCGCCATCCGTAGGACGAGGTGACCTGGAGGGCCACCGGGAGGGGGCTGGTGAACATGCCGCCGCCCGTCACGTAGACACGGCCGCTCGAGCGGTTCTCCGCATCGATCTTCGCCAGCTTGGCGGTCGTCGCGTCCAGCTCCGCCTGCCAGGCGCCCAACTGCTTCTGGGCCTGTGCCTTCTTCGAGTCCCACTCCTTGGCCTTGGCGTCCGCCTGGGTCTTGAGCTCCGAGAGCTCGGCGACCTTCGACTCCGCGGTGGACTTCGCCTCGGCCGCCTCGTCCTCCGCCTGCTCCGCCTTCTCCTCCAGGGAGGAGATGCGGGTCGTGACCGCCTTCTGGCGCTCCGCCTTGTTGCGCTCGACCACCTGGGAGGCGCGTGCCTCGTCCATGGTCCGGTTCTGGGTCCGCGCCAGCGACTCCGCCGCGGAGGCACGGTCACCGATCTCCTGCGTGCTCTGCGAGGTCATGGCCAGGACCAGCGGGGAGGTCGTGTCGCCGCGGTACATCTCCCGTGCGAGGCCCGCAATGGCATCGGAGGCCTTGCGCTGGTCCTCCTTCGCCTGGGAGATCTCGGTCTCCAACCTGTCGCGTTCCGCCTCGGCGGACTCCAACTGGTCGAGGGCCACCTGGTGCTGGCGCGAGGCCGCCTCGAACTTCGTCGTGGCGGTGTCCAGCTCCGACTGCGCCACCGGGATCTTCGTCTTGAGCGAGTCGAGTTCCAGGTAGACGGCCGCCAGGGTCGAGTCGATTCCCTCCAGGTTGGACTTCAGCTCCTCGACCCGTTGCGCCGACTCCTTCTGGCGTGCCGCGGCGTCGTCGCGGTCGTCGGCATTGGCGGCCAGTGGGACGCAGAGCAGCAGCGCACACGCGACCATGCCGGCAACGGAGCGACGTCGCCCTCGTCCCCGGGAGCGCCCTCCCGCCTTCACCCACAGCCTGCCCACGTCGCGCCCTCCTCAGACCTTCGTGTACTTCGCCAGTGAGAAGCCGGACGCCACCAGGGACAGCACCAGTGCGGCCAGCACCAGCAGCGGCGTCATGATCCACACCTCCCGCATCCCGATGAAGCTGGTCCACTGGAAGGCCTGGGCCAGCCAGCCGTCCACCAGGAAGTGCACCCCTGCGAAGAGTGCGCCCACCGCCAGCCCCGCACCGACCAGGGCCGCGATCGCGCCCTCGATCATGAAGGGGGCCTGGATGAACAGGGTGGAGGCACCCACCAGGCGCATGATCGACGTCTCCTGCTCACGACTCATGGCGGACAGGCGGATGGTCGTGGTGATCAACAGGATGGCGGCGATCGTCATGACGGCTGCCAGACCCAGGGAGAGCATCTTCGCCTTGTCGATGACCTGGAACAGGGGCTCCACCAGTTCACGCTGGTCCTTGACCACGGAGACGCCCGCGGTGCCGGAGAACTCCTCCTTGATGATCGTGTACTGCTCGGGGTTGACCAGCTTCACGCGGAAGGAGACCTGGAGCATGTCGGCGGTGGTCCACTGCCCCAGGGGGGAGTCCCCGAAGAGCTTCTGGAAGTTCTCGTAAGCCTCCTCCTTGGACTCCTCGTAGACCTCCTTGACATAGGGCTTGAGTTCCTCGGAGTTCAACTTCTCACGTACGGCCGCGATCTGGTCGTCCGTGGCTTCGTCCCCATTGCAGGAGGGGGTCTCGTCGTCGGTGGCGCACATGTAGATCGAGACCTCGATCTTGTCGTACCACTCACTCTTCATGCGTCCGACCTGCATCTGGGCCAGGCCCGCGACACCGACGAACAACAGGGAGACGAAGGTGACGATCACCACGGCCACCGACATGGCGCGGTTGCGGGTCAGACCCTTGCCGACCTCGGAGAGGATGAAACGCAGCTTCATGACCTCACCTCACCGCCCCGTAGACGCCGCGGGACTGGTCCCGAATGACACTGCCGTCCTGCAGCTCGATGACGCGCTTGCGCATCTGGTTGACGATGTCGGCGTCGTGGGTGGCCATGACGACCGTGGTGCCGGTCCGGTTGATGCGGTCCAGGAGGCGCATGATCCCCAGGCTCGTGTCGGGGTCGAGGTTTCCCGTTGGCTCGTCGGCCAGCAGCAGCTTGGGGCGGTTGACCATGGCGCGCGCAATGGCGACGCGCTGCTCCTCGCCGCCGGAGAGCTCGTGGGGCAGGCGCTTCTCCTTGCCGGAGAGCCCCACCAGGTCCAGCACGTCGGGCACCGCCGTCTGGATGGCGTGGCGAGGTCTGCCGATCACCTGCATGGCCAGTGCCACGTTCTCGTAGACGGTCTTGGATGGCAGCAGACGGAAGTCCTGGAAGACGGTGCCGATCTGGCGACGCAGCTTGGGCACCGCCCATCGTGAGAGCTTCCCGGTGTCCAGTCCGAGCACCCAGGCATGTCCTGAGGTGGGAGTGATCTCGCGGAGGACGAGCTGGAGGAATGTGGACTTGCCCGATCCGGACTTGCCGACGAGGAAGACGAACTCCTCCCGCTCCACCTCCAGGGAGACGTCGTCAAGTGCCGGGCGTGCGCCAGGGGCGTACACCTTCGTCACATGGTCGAAGCGAATCATGGGGCCGTCTCTGTCGGGGAAGGGGTCAGTGGCCAGAGTAGGTGCGCTGCCTCCGGCGCGCAGCGAGCGACACGCCGCCACGCGGTCCCACACAGGTTCGACGGCACACGAGGTCCGGTCGGTGCCGGGAACCCCGAAGACCGGTGACTTCAGCAGTGGCGCGTCACTGGGCGGCGTGCTGCTCGTTCTTGCGCCAGCGGATGCCCGCGTTGATGAAGCCGTCGATGTCGCCGTCGAAGACGGCCTGGGGGTTGCCGGACTCGTACTCGGTGCGCAGGTCCTTGACCATCTGGTACGGCTGGAGCACGTAGGAGCGCATCTGGTCACCCCAGGAGGCCTTGACGTCCCCGGCGAGTTCCTTCTTCTTCGCCTGTTCCTGCTCGTGCTGGAGGACCAACAGGCGGGACTGGAGGACGCGCATGGCGGCGGCGCGGTTCTGGATCTGGGACTTCTCGTCCTGCATGGACACCACGATCCCGGAGGGGAGGTGCGTGATGCGAACGGCGGAGTCGGTCGTGTTGACGGACTGGCCACCGGGACCCGAGGAACGGAAGACGTCGATCTTGATGTCGGTGTCGGGGACGTCGACGTGGTCGGTGGACTCGATGAGGGGGATGACCTCCACGGCGGCGAAGGAGGTCTGGCGGCGTCCCTGGTTGTCGAAGGGGCTGATGCGCACCAGGCGGTGCGTGCCCGCCTCCACCGATAGTGTGCCGTAGGCGTAGGGGGCCTGGATCTCGAAGGTGGCGGACTTGATGCCGGCCTCCTCCGCGAGCGAGGTGTCGAGCACCTTCGTGGAGTACCCGTGGCGCTCGGCCCAGCGCAGGTACATGCGCATGAGCATCTCCGCGAAGTCGGCGGCGTCCACGCCACCGGCACCGGAGCGGATGGTGATGACGGCATTGCGCTCGTCGTACTCCCCGTCCAGGAGGGTGCGGATCTCCAGGTCGGAGAGGTCCTCCTTGAGCTTGACGAGGTCGACCTCGGCCTCGGCGAGGATCTCCGCGGACTCCTCGGGGTCCTCCCCGGCCATCTCGACCATGGCGCCGAGATCGTCGATGCGCTCGGACATCCGGGTCACGCGCTCCAGCTCGGACTGGGTGTGGCTGAGCTCGGAGGTGACCTCCTGGGCGTGGGCCGGGTCGTCCCACAGGTCAGGGACGGCGGCCTTCCTCGACAGCTCCTCGATCTGGGCGCGCAGGACGTCGGGCTGCGTCACGGCGAGGATGTTCTCCATCGTCGTGCGCAGTGAATGAATCTCTTCAAGGAACTCAGTGGCCACCCGCCCAGCCTAGTCGATGGCCCGGCCGGGGGATTCCGGGGGTGGGTCGGCCCCCAACCCACACGCCGTCGACACACCAGCCAGCGGCGGCGCGTCCCGGGCACGGCTGACGACATCCAGCGACGATCTCAGCGCCTCGAACGCCCGGATCCGTCTTCCACAGACTGCTGAGATCGTCACTCACTGCAGCGCGCCCCGTCCCAGGCAGCGACACCGGGACTGTCGTTCCCGGCTCGGTCGCGCCCGCCCCTCTCACACCCGTTGCGCGGCAGCGAAGTCCTGGACCGCTCCCGTCACCCGCTCCACGGTGCGCAAGGACTCGCGCCAGTGGCCAGGCACCTGCAATGAGTGGTCACCACCGGGGACCTCGGCCACGGCGTATCCGAGCTCCCGGGCCGCATCCGCGTCCCAGAGTGTGTCCGCCGTCCCCCCGACCGCCAACACCCGGCGTCCGGCAGGGACCCGTGGATAACGCCGGGCCTGTCCGTGCGCCACCAGGGGCGTGAGGGCGACGACATCCGCACCGGCCGCGAGCGCCTTCGCGGCCGCCAGGGTTCCGAGTGACTTGCCCACCAGGAGATCCGGGGTGCGTCCTCCCGGAACCTGCTCCCGTGCCGCTTCCCAGGCCTCCTCGACGAGGGCGGCCCCAGCGTCCAGGTCCCGGGGCAGGTCAAGACCCGCGGTGTCCCACTGCACGGTGAGCACCCTCCACCCGTCCTCGACCAGTGCGGTCGAGGCCCAGAAGAGCAGCGGGTGTGCGGCGGTGTAGCCCATTCCCGGGAGGACGACTGCCCAGGGAGCCCGGGGGTCAGCCCCGGCACCCGGCCCGGCACCGCGGTGCCACTCACTGACTCCCGTGATCGACGCCATGTCCGGGTCCTCCTCCTGGTTTCATCCGGGACCCATTGTCCACTGGCGAGCACGGGCCGTGCCGGAGCGGAGCCCGACCTCCGGCATCAGTGTCGAGCTGCCCATCCCGCGCTCATGTGCCCCTGCGGGCGCCTTTCCGGTCTGGCAGGTCTTTCACTCCACGACGGGGAAACAGACCTCGGTCACCCAGTGGGTCGGGTCCGGGTCCTGGGCCGGTGAGACCCGGTAGATGTTGAACATGGGGCCGGTCTCGAGGTGGTCGGCCGAGATGCGCTCACCGATGACCTCCGTGACCTCGGACATCCTTGAGTAGTCCCCCAGCAGGGTCGCCGTCACCACGCGGCGCGCGGGCAGTTCCTGGAATCGCAGGTCGCCGGCCTCCCCAGCGGATCCCACCACCTGCACCCACACCTCGACATCGACATCCTGGTCACGGTGGTCGGGGTCATGGAAGGTGGCCCCGGAGATGCCCTCGGCGGCGAAGACCGCGCCGGAGCGGGCAATCAGGGGCATGAGCTCCTGCCAGAGGATCCCCTCGTCCCCATAGGTCGGAATGGTCCGGCGCAGTGACGCCAGGGTCATGGCCGGAAGAAGGGTGGTGCGCACATCGATGTCCATCGGTGCCTCCTCGAGTCGTGTCTGGAAACGGTCCAGGGCGGCGAGTCGTTGGACGGCTTGCAGGCGCTCGGACTCGAGCCTCCTGCGGTGTTCGTCCAGGAGTGCCCGCGCTCTGGGTGGATCGTCCAGGGAGTCGATGACGCGCGCGATGCGCGCCACTGGCACTCCCGCATCGCGCAGCGCGGTGATCGTCTCCGCCTCACGCAGCTGGGAGGGGTGGTAGTAGCGGTACCCGGTGGAGGGATCCACCCGCTCCGGTTCCAGCAATCCCTCCTGCTGGTAGTGGTGCAGCATGCGCACGCTGATCCGCGAGAGCACCGAGAACACCCCGATGCGCAGCAACTCGTCCCTGTTGTCGTCCACATGATGAGCACACACCCTCACACGATGTCAGGGTCAAGGCCCCGACTCGCCGAGCCACGCAGGCAGCCGCCCGTCATGTCGGACCAGGACGTCAAGCCTGCGAGAGCCTGGCGGACCTCGGCTGAGCCCGTCAAGAGGATGATCACCTGCTCCTCCGCTGCAGTCCGCCCACCCGTCGGGAGTCCGTTCGATGCCTGGTGGCAGGACGCGGGGGTGGTCCCATGGGCCACCCCCGCCCCTCGTCCCGAGACGTCAGCCGGGAGGAGGCATCACTTCGCATCCCGGCGTCTCATCGCAGGAGTACAGCGTGGAGATGCTGCCCACGGAGACGAACGTTGTCGAGGACTGCACTCGGTCCTTGGATCCCAGGATCCACAAGCCGTGGAGCACGCTCTCCGAAGCGAGGACTGCTCCGTTGGAGGGATCAAGGACCACGCGTTCTTCGTCGCTGGAACCACCCTGGTTCCACGAGACACCGAATGCCTCTCCCGTCCTTCCAAGGGAGTCGGTGGCAGGGCCGTAGTAGGTGTGCTCGCCAGCAGCCAGCGCCCGGATGAACGCTGCACGGTCAGAGGCCTGCAGCCCCACGCCCTGACCCCACAGCTGCACGTATCGATCGACCACCGCCCACGTTGCTCGATCCGGACGCTCGTCATGGTTGAGTTCGTCGAGGGTGGCCTCGATGGTCGTACCCAGATCGATGGCGCGGACGTCCTCGTTCTCCTCAGACGGGTACTCAAGCGCTCCGCCGGCGTTGTCTGGACGCGTCATCCAGTCACTGCGAACTCGGCGCGAGCCATCAAGGAGTATCCCGTCCCGCCGCTCGTTGCGCTGGCTGACCGGATCCGCGGCAACTGACTCCCATCCGTCGACCTGGTTGAGGGTGTGGACCGGGATCACCCGGGAGGGATCCCCGAGGGCTGGTGAGGACGGGGCACTCACAGCCATGCGACCCAGCACCGGGCTCCCGGCCTCGACAGGGGCGTAGGAGCAAGTCACAGTCCCGTTGTCAGCTCCCTCGAGAACCTGTCGACCAATCTCGGTGGCTCCGGGTGTCACGCCCGTCGCATGGGCGTCGGCCCCCAGGCCGAGCACGCTGGCCAGGCGATGGCGAACACCTCCGTGGCCACGTCCTCCGACTCTGTGGTGCCGATCCGTCGGCACGCGAACGCGAGGACTGCGGGGTACCGGATGCGGGATGTCGCACTGAATGCCTCATCGCTGCCCATCTGTCCTCCTCGGGTGCCTTCTCTCGCATGTCCGGCGGCTGTCGATGTGTGACGCCGGGGTGGCCGAGGACGCACGTCGTCCTTGGGGCAGCGCACCTCGGGTGAGCTCGCGGGCACGAGAGCGGGACTGGATCGCGGGAAGGGTCGCCGCGGTCACCCAGCATCTGCGACGATGTCCCTCGTGGCCAATCTTGAGATCGAACGACTGTCCGACTCCCTGCGACCGCAGTACATGGCAGTACTGTCGCGCAACCCGGGAGAATCCGAATTCCTCCAGGCCGTCTACGAGGTCCTCCTCAGCCTGGAGCCCCTGACGGGACGCAAGCCCGCCTATGCGCAGTGGTCCGTCCTGCAGCGTATGTGCGAGCCCGAGCGCCAGATCATCTTCCGCGTCCCGTGGGTCGATGACCAGGGTGTCGTCCAGGTCAACCGCGGCTTCCGCGTCGAGTTCAACTCCGCACTCGGCCCCTACAAGGGTGGGCTCCGCTTCCACCCCTCCGTGAACCTCTCCATCATCAAGTTCCTCGGCTTCGAGCAGATCTTCAAGAACTCCCTGACCGGCATGCCCATCGGCGGCGGCAAGGGAGGCTCCGACTTCGACCCGAAGGGCAAGTCGGACGGCGAGGTCATGCGCTTCTGCCAGTCCTTCATGACTGAGCTCCAGCGTCACATCGGCCCCACCACCGACGTGCCCGCCGGCGACATCGGTGTGGGTGGACGCGAGATCGGCTACCTCTTCGGCCAGTTCAAGCGTATCCAGAACCGCTACGACTCCGGGGTGCTCACCGGCAAGGGACTCACCTGGGGCGGCTCCCAGGTCCGCACCGAGGCCACCGGATACGGTCTGGTCTTCTTCGTGGAGGAGATGCTCAAGGCGGCCGGCCAGGAGATCGCCGGGAAGCGGGCCGTGGTCTCGGGCTCCGGCAACGTCGCCCTCTACGCCATCCAGAAGGCCCAGCAGCTCGGCGCCACGGTCGTGTCCTGCTCCGACTCCTCCGGCTACGTCGTGGAGGAGTCCGGCCTGGACTTCGACCTGCTGCGCGAGATCAAGGAGATCCGGCGCGGGCGCGTCTCGGACTACGCCGAGGAACGCGGGTCGTCTGCGCGCTACATCGAGGGCGGCTCCATCTGGGACGTCCCCTGCCAACTCGCCCTGCCCTGCGCAACCCAGAACGAACTGGGCGAGTCCGCTGCCAAGTCCCTGATCGCCCACGGTGTGGAGCTGGTGGCGGAGGGTGCGAACATGCCCACGACCCCCACCGCCACCGACATCCTGCGCGATGCGGGCGTCCTCTTCGCCCCCGGCAAGGCCTCCAATGCCGGTGGCGTGGCGACCTCCGCACTCGAGATGCAGCAGAACGCCAGCCGCGACTCCTGGTCCTTCGACTACACGGAGCAGCGTCTGGAGGGCATCATGGATGACATCCACCACCGCTGCCTCGCCACCGCCGACGAGTACGGGGTGCCCGGGGACTACGTGGCCGGCGCGAACCTGGCCGGCTACATCAAGGTCGCCGACGCGATGGTGTCC
>JBQEKJ010000001.1:31423-41247 GCA_052103835.1 Pauljensenia sp. | reverse complement strand
TACTCATCATGACCCTCCTGGATGGGTCACAACCAGACTGCCAGCTAGGGAGCCAAGCATTGGGATTCGATCAATGCACTGTCCCCCTCCCCCGCGCGCTGAGTTCCAAGTGGGAGGTGCCCCCGACACGCCGGTACGTCCCATGGACTGATCCAGTTAGAGTTCCTGGCAACCGATACATCTGTTCAGAAGTGAATTGAGCTCCGCGGTCGGTGTGTATGACAACTCGGCCCTGCGCCCTCGGGCGCAGGATGCGGGCCCGGCGCAGTGCTTCCTCCGCCAGGTCGGTCGTCATGGTGGAAGACATGGCTGAGGAGATGACCTTGCGGGAACAGGCGTCCTTGATGGAGCCAGGGAGATTGCGGACGCAGCGTCCCCCGTCCCGTCGGCGTTCGTCTTCCAGAATCCGTAGCAGGTCGTCAGTCCCGTCGGACAACGGTCAGAGGCGAGGCACCCGACTTTGAACGCGCTGTCGGACTGCCCGTCCTGGCTGACGGCCACCTGGGTGGCCGACTGCGCGGTGCCGGGGCGGACGAACGCGGTGACCGTGAGGTCCTCCGAGGAGCCGATCACGGGGCGACTCGTCGTCATCTTGTACGAGGTCGAGGCGAAGGCAAGCGCGTGATCCCCGTAGTCGGTCCCGAACTCGGCGAACGGGCCCGCCACCCGCGTCACCGACTGCGCCAGCGCCAGGGGGTGCCCTCCGCCAGGGGCTTTCGCCACGCTCACTCCTGACGCCTCATCCATGTGCACGTCGCTGCGGTCGACGCGAAGTGGACGCTGAACCTGTCCATCCGCACTGCTGACCGGTCACCCGCCCGGTCCACAGACTGCACGTACAGTCGCTGGGAGCCCACCGAAGTCGGGGTGAACGCCACCTGCGCCGAACCGGAAGAGGCCCCACACCGGAGCCCAGTCCGTCGGCGTTGACCGAGTACCTGGACGACGTCACCCCAGTCTCGCCGTCGCTCGCGCTCACTGTGAACGTTGCCGACTGTCCCGCGCCCCCGGAGAGTTGGTCTTCCGGATGGACCGGGGACGACACCGTGGGCGTCGACGGCCTGCCCGCGTCCACGACGAACCGGCACTTCGCCTGCGGGCCGCACCGGTCCGCGACGCGGGCGCCGACGTCCTTGCCCCCGGGTCGCCACTCATACGTTCTGCCGTTGACCAGTGCTGTCGGACAGGACCGTCTTGGTGAATGTGGCGGGTGACACCCCCGTCACGTCCGGCATGTCCCAGTGGATGCCCGATCCCCCGACCTCGACCACGTCCAGGTTGCCGATCACGTTCCCGCCGTAGGGGTCCGCCACCCTCCACGACAACGTCGGAGCGGTGTCATTGATCACCGGCAACGTGCCCGACGTCGCGCAGGAGGTGGCCGGGGTGGTGCCCAGGTTCGTCGGTGCTCCCGGCAGACGGTTGTACGTGACCGGCAGACGTGGGTTCTCGTACCGCTTCCACCCCGAAGCAGAGCACTCGTTCCCGGCCAACGCCCCGAACGTCACCAGTGTCCGCGCCCACCTTGCCCAACCCGTTGAACTGGAAGAAGGACCTGTTCACGCTGGTCGACGAGCACCCCAACTCCGCCGCGCACCCGCCCAGCTGGTAGTTCGTCACATCGTTCCAGTGCGCGGTGGTCGGCCACCCGGACTGCACGTACGCGCGGCCCTGCAGGGAGCCCGACACCGAGGGGTCCACGTACAGGAGGAACTGCGCGGACGCCGCCAGGTCCTGATCCAGACTCAATGCCAGGTCATCCCCTCCCACCACCTCCACGTCCAGCGGAGCGACGGCATCGCCTTCCAGTGGGCTGCGCGTGCGGTCCCCGACGACACCAGCACCATCGGCGGGCGTGTCGCCGTCCCCACCTGGGAGTGCTCTCCCGTGACCGTCCGCCGTCACGCGGAGAGCCCTGAGCTCCGGCCCGCCACGGCCACGGCCACGGCCACGACATCGGCAGACGCGTCCCATGCCACCGCCCGGGGGGACAAGAAGACCTCCATGCCGTCCACGTCCACCGCATGCAGGGAACCGTCCTCGACGGACTCCCACGTCAATCCCTCGCCCAGGTCCACCGGCAGGACCTGGTCCGCCAGCGCGGCCTGGTCCAACGCCTCAGGAGTGGCGATCCGCAGGACCTCACCGAATCCCGAACCGTCCTGTGCGACCGTCACGAACAGGTCCACGCCGGGGAGCACACCCGGATACACGAGCGGGTCACCCCTGGCTCTCGACATCGGGAGCCAGCAGGTCGAAGGGGACGTCAAGGGACAACTCGTACCCGTCCTTGGAGAGTCATGCCAGGGGCTCCCCCGTAGTCCCGTCACTGAACGACATCGCCACTGCCGGAGCCACCAGGGCGATCCGTCCCTGGTCGGTGGCAGCGAATGACGCGTCAACGGGCACCCATTCCCCGTCCGCCGACTGCGAACGCACGGCGCCGATGCCTGACGTCCACTCCAGGGTCCCATCCGCGTGCGCGACAGTGCTCGACCACGGGTCGACCAGGTCGGCTAGCACCACGTCCTCCCCGCAGGAAGTGGCCAGGGCGCCGGCATCCTCAATGGTCGCGGCGGTGCCCGTGCACGCGGGCTCGTCGACAGGTGCCGAGGTCGCCGCCGGTGCGACTCCGCACACGCCTGCGAAAGTCGCCAGGAGTCCGGCCACTGCCACCAGGCCAACTGCCCGTACTCCGCCAGAACCCAGATTCATGGCACCACCCAGCGACAGGGCCCACGACCGCGAAGCCGTCGGCAACCGACATCGAGAACCAGCCACCGACGCCGATCACCATCGCTCCCGGCACCTGCGTCGAACGCCCACACGATCACCCGGGGACCGCGTGCCGGGCCTCGAGGACACTCACATTCCCCGTGCGGACTCCCGGCGCGACGGTGGCGCCCTCGGGCAGGTTGTGCGACCGCTTCGCCACGGTGTCCCGCGCAATCGGGCCGGACCATGCTGTCGGACACCTGCATCTGCCAGTGTCCGGAGGGTCCTTTCGGAGCCCGGTCGGGGACAGATGCCGGTCAGTCTCCGGAGGTGTTCACCCCGACACGCGGGGCACGAGCCGCGCGGGCAGCAGGACCGGTCCCTCCACGCCTCCCCCGGCCAGGCGCTCGCGCAGCATCCGGGCGGCCTCCCACCCCATCCGGTCCGCGGGGTTCGTCACCGAGGTGAGTGCGGGGTCCGCCAGTGCCCCGGCCTCGAGGTCATCGAAGGACACCACGGACACGTCGTCGGGGACCCGGATGCCCTCCCTGCGCCACACGCCCATCGCGCCCAGCGCCATGAGGTCCGAGCTCGCGAACACCGCGTCCACGGCCCCCTCCCGGATCAGGGGCGCCAGGTCGACCCCTGCACGGGCACCGGAGTCATGGGTGAAGGAACCGTGGGCCACCCGGGGCGTAATCCCGACTGTCGCCATCTCCTGGGTGAAGCCCTCCAACCGGTCCTGGGCAGCGACCATGTCGAGTGTCCCCGTGATGATCGCAGGAGCCCGCGAGCCGCCCTCGAGCAGTCGACGGGCGGCAATGCGCCCACCCTCCCTGTTGTCGACGTCCACCCACGCCAGGGACGAGGTCGACTGGGCGGGCCTCCCGATGAACACCACGGGGATCGGGGCACGCATGAACGTCTCGATCTGGCCGGGGATCTGGTGGTGGGAGGCGACGATCGCCCCGTCCACATGTCCGTCGTGGAGGAAGGAGCGCAGGCGCTGGTGGCTGCCCGCCCGGTCCGCGAAGGCCATGACCAACTGGATGTCGGTGTCCTCCAGCGCCTGGGAGACCGCCTGGACGGTGACGGCGAAGAAGGGGTCGGAGAAGATTCTCTGGTCCGGCTCCGGTACCACCAGTGCCACGGTGTCGGTGCGCCGGGTCACCAGGGAGCGTGCGGCCCGGTTGGGGACGTACCCCAGGGAGGACACGGCGCTGCGCACAGCCCTGGCCCGCTCCTCGGAGACCCCGTGGTCGCCGCGCACCACGCGTGAGGCGGTCGCGCGCGACACCCCTGCCGCGCGGGCGACGTCCTCGAGCGTGATCGCGACCCCGGGATCCACCGACATGTCCGCCTCCATCCACGAGCCCGATCGACTCACGATACCGATGTCCCGCTCGCGATCGCGCCCTCGTCCCGACGCCGCCTGTCCTCGCGGTCCCAGAGAGGCGTGCCTCGCCTTCCCAGAGAGGCGTGCCTCGCCTTCCCAGAGAGGCGTGCTTCGGGGGTCCGACGAGGCGTGCCTCGCGGGTGCCCTTGTCGTTCCTTCAGTCCACCTCCACGGCATTGGCGAGGGCGACGTCGCGGTACCAGAGCGCCGACGCCTTGGGCGTGCGCTCCAGCGTCTCGAAGTCGACACGCACGATCCCGAAACGCTTGGTGTAGCCCCAGGCCCACTCGAAGTTGTCCATGAGGGACCACACGAGGTAGCCCGTCACATCCGCCCCCTCCTGGATGGCGGCGTGTACCGCAGCCAGGTGGTCGCGGACGTAGACGAGGCGGTCCGCGGAGTCGTCGACGAAACCCCCGGCGTCCGGGCGGTCCTCGTAGGCTGCGCCGTTCTCCGTGATGACCAGCGGGACGCCCACGGGTCCCGTGTACTCCCGGTGCAGGCGCACCAGCAGGAGTCGCAGGTCATCGGCGTCGACCTCCCACCCCATGCCCGTGTGCGGCAGGTCCCGGGGCACCACCCGCACACGCTCCGAGCCCACGCAGGGGGAGCGCCGCAGCAGGCCCGCCTCGTTGCGCCACACCAGGGGCGAGTCGTCCCCCGGATCGGGGGCCGCCACCTGCTGACCGCAGTAGAAGTTCACCCCGAGCACGTCGATCGGCGCACTGATGAGCTCCAGGTCGCCGGGCTCCACGGAGGCCAGGATGTCGACCTCGGCCCGCATGTCCTCCACGACGTCGGCGGGGTACTCGCCCCGGAAGATCGGGTCGAGGAACAGTCGGTTCGCCAGCCCGTCGATGCGGCGCGCCGCATCGAGGTCGCCCTCGTCGGTGGGATCGGAAGCGTGGACGGTGGAGAAGTTCAGCGTGATCCCCACCCGCGGGTCCTCGCCCCTCTCCCCTGCCTCCTCCCGGATGGCGCGCAGGGCCAGGCCGTGGGCCAGGAGCAGGTGGTGGACGGCGGCGACGCCCTCCTCCGGGCTGGTGTGGCCCGGGGCGTGCTCACCACACACGTAGGACAGCAGGGAGGAGCACCATGGTTCGTTCAACGTGGTCCAGGTGTCCACCTTCGCCCCCAGGCGCCGGTACACCGCGCGGGCGTAGTCGGCGAAGGCCTGTGCGGTGGCCCGGTCCGCCCACCCGCCCCGGTCCTGGAGGGGTTGGGGCAGGTCCCAGTGGTACAGCGTCAGCCACGGGCGGATGCCCGCCGCCAGCAGTTCGTCCACCAGGGACTCGTAGAAGTCCAGGCCCTCGGGGTTGAGGGTGCGCCCGTCGGGCATGACGCGCGCCCAGGACACCGAGAACCGGTAGGTGCCCAGGCCCAGGTCCTGCATGAGCGCCACGTCCTGGGGCACGCGGTGGTAGTGGTCGCAGGCGACCTCGATGTCGGACCCGTCGATGATCGCCCCGGGCACGCGGCACAGGGTGTCCCAGATGGAGTCACCCTTCCCGCCCTCGTGCCCCGCACCCTCGATCTGGGCGGCCGCAGTGGCGGCCCCCCACCGGAATCCCTCGGGGAAGGTCAGTGTGGTCATCCCTTGACAGCTCCTTGCATGATGCCCGACACCAGGTGGCGTCCGGCGAGGACGAAGAGGGCCAGCAGCGGCACGGTCGCCACCACCACGCCCGCCATGATCAGCGCATAGTCCTTGAAGTAGGAGGCCTGCAGCAGCTGCAGGGCCACGGGCAGGGTCGGGTTCTTCGCCCCCAGGACGATGAAGGGCCAGAAGAAGTTGGTCCACGAACCCACGAAGGTGAACAGGGCGAGCATCGCGGCTGCCGGCCTGGCCGCAGGCAGGGCCACCGACCAGAACGTGCGGAACATGGAGGCCCCGTCCACACGGGCCGCCTCGATGAGCTCGGTGGGCAGCGCGTCGCGGATGTACTGGGTCATCCAGAACACCCCGAAGGCGGAGACCATGCCCGGCACGATCACCGAGATCAGCTCCCCGGTCCAGTTCAGCTTCGCCATGACGATGAACAGGGGCACCACACCCAGCTGGGCGGGCACCGCCATGGTCGCGATGACGAAGGTCAGCAGGCCGTCGCGGCCCCGGAAGCGCAGCTTGGAGAAGGCATAGCCGGCCAGGGTGGAGAAGAACACCACCGACAGCGACACCACGCAGGAGACGATGACGGAGTTGATGAACGCCCCGAAGAAGTCGATGTCGGAGCTCAGCACCCGTCCGATGTTCTCCAGCAGGTGCCCCTGGAGCAGCAGGGGCGGGATCGGGTTGCGCGCGATGTCGGCCGCCGTGGAGGAGGCCAGCTGGAAGGCGAAGTAGAGCGGGTAGGCGGAGATCAGCAGCACGACGGTGAGGATCACGTAGGTGACCCAGCCGGGCCTCCGGTTGACCCCGAAGGAGCGATGCTCCACGCGGGACGTGCGGCGGCGGTCCTCGCGTTGGGCGCGGCGTCGCGCGGCCCGGGCGGCGCCGCGCCCGGCGCGCTGCTGCGTCATGGCCACGGAGGGGGAGTGGGAGGTGCTCATCGCTGGTCCTTCCCGTCATCGACGAGGGCGGCTCCGGGAGTCACGTCCAGGCCCGTGTGCGGGGCCGGGGTCGGCAGGGGCGTGGAGCCCTCGCCCGCGGAGGGGCCGCGTCGCCCTCGTCCGCCTCCCCCACCTCTGCGGCGGCGCGCCCCGCCCGAGGTGGCGATGCGCTGAGTGAGGGCGAAGTTGACCATCCCGATGAGGATGATGATGAGGAAGAGGATCCAGGCGATCGCGGACGCCCGCCCGAAACTCTTCTGCGGTCCCCAGCCGAGTTGGTAGAGGTACATCGTCAGGGTCAACCACTGCTTGTCCGCACCACCGTTGCCCATGGTGTCGAACATGCGCGGCTCGTCGAAGATCTGGAGGCCGCCGATGGTGGAGGTGATGACGACGAAGATGATGGTGGAGCGCAGCTGCGGGATCGTCACGGAGAAGAACTGGCGCGCCCGACCCGCCCCGTCCACGGTGGCGGCCTCGTAGAGGTCCTGGGGGATGGCCTGCATGGCGGCCAGGAGGATCAGGGCGTTGTAGCCCGTCCAGCGGAAGTTCACCATGTTGGCGATCGCGATGTGGGAGGCGAAGGCGTCGGCGTGCCATCGGATCGGATCGATCCCGACCATCCCCAGCAGGGAGTTCGCCATGCCCGACTGGTCGGCGAAGACCTTCGCGAAGATCATCGACACCGCCACGGGTGCGACGACGTAGGGCAGCAGGACGCCCATGCGCCAGAAGGTCTTGGCCCGCAGGTTGGTGTCGAGGACGTAGGCGATGAGGACCGCCACGATGATCTGGGGCACCGAGGAGAGCAGGAAGATGGAGAAGGTGTTGCGCAGCGCGATCCAGAAGGTCGGCTGCTGGACCACGTCGACGTAGTTCTGGAACCCGACGAATCCCTGCTCACCGCCGATGAGGTGCCACTTGTGCAGTGACACCCACGCCGTGTACAGGAGCGGGTAGAGCCCGGTGATCGCGAAGACCACGAAGAAGGGGGCGATGTAGAGGTAGGGGGACCAGCGGTACTCGATGCGTCCCAGCCTGTCCGTCCAAGTGGGCCGCCCAGGTGCGGTCGTGGTGGTCATTGTTGTGGTCCTTCGGTGCCCGGTGTGGCCGGTGCTGAGTGGTGGCGAGGGCGGGGCGGGCGGGTGGGTCGGGACGCGGGGCCCCGACCCACCCGGTGCCTCACTCGAGGCCGAGCTGGTCGAACTCGGTCACGGCCTTGTCCCAGGAGGTCGCGGCGTCATCCGTCTTGTCGACGTCGACCCGGGTCATCGCATCCGTCACGATCGTCGTGATCGCGAAGAAGTTGGGACCCTTGTGCGGCTGGACCGTCACGGCCTTGGCGCGCTCGGAGTAGATCTGTCCGACGGGGGCGTTGTTGAAGAACTCATTCGTGTAGTCCAGGAGCTCCGGATCGTCCAGCGCCTCCACCTGAGAGGGGAAGGTGCCCTTGGACTTGAAGGCCTTGATCTGCTGCTCGGGAGCGGTCAGCCACGCGGCCAGCTCCTTCGCCTCCTCCGGGTGGGCGCCCTGGGCGGGCACCGTCAGGTAGGAGCCCCCCCAGTTGCCGCCACCACCGGGGAAGACCGGGGCGACGTCCCAGCCGGTGACACCGGTGGCATTGCCCTCGATGACGCCGAGCATCCACGGCGGGCACAGCATGGTCGCGAAGCCGTCCTTCTGGAACGAGTTGACCCAGTCCTCGGACCACTGGGAGAGGTGGGCGGAGAGGTTGTCGTCGACGGAAGCCGTCAGGACGTCGTCGTAGACGCCCTTGATCTCGGTGTTGTCCTTGAGCGGGATGACGGTGTTGTCGTCCTGCTCGAAGGGATTCTTCACCTGGTTGATCATGCCCTGGTAGGTGGCGGTGGCCCCGTCGTACCAGGGGATGTCGGTCTTGGACACGAAGTCCTTGCCGACCTCGAAGTACTTGTCCCATCCGCCGTCGAGGAGGGCTGCGACCTCGTCGCGGTCGGTGGGCAGGCCCGCCTTCTCGAACAGATCGGCGCGGTAGCAGATGGCCTCGGGCCCGATGTCGGTGCCGTAGCCGATGAGCTTGCCGTCCACGGTCGCGGCCTCGGTCTTCCAGTCGAGCCAGCGGCCCGTGGTGTCCTCGGAGGTGAGGTCGGTGAACTCGTCGGGGTACTGCGCGAGCTCCGGCAACCAGTCGACCTCGATGGCCTCGATGTCGGAGAGGCCGGATCCCGCGGACAGGCGGGTGTTCATGTTGTCGCGGGCCTCATTGGAGGTGGCCGCCTTCTTGGCGACGACCTTGATGCCCGGGTGGGAGTCCATGTACTCCTGGTAGAGGTCGTCGTAGCCGAACTCGTTGAAGGTGGCGACGGTCAGGGTGATGTCTCCATCCGCCGAACCGGACTCCCCCGACTCGCCGGACTGGGCGGAGCCGGACGAGCAGGCTCCGAGCACCAGGGCGCTGACGGCGGCGATGCCGACGGTGCCCATGATCGTTCTGGTTTTCACAACTGCTCCTTCGTGTGTGGGATCGCTGGGCGGGAGGCCCGCGACCTCGCGGACCACTCGTGCAGAACCCGAATCCGAGAGCGCTCTCAACATTGGCGCCACTGCCTGAGAGCGCTCTCATTGGGTTGAGACCATGGTGTCACATTCCTGCGGTCGACGTCACATCGCCCCGGCCACGATTCGGTAACACCCCCACCCCTCCCGCGAAGTCCGCTCAGTTCCCGGCTCGAAGTCCGTTCCCGGCACGCGACGCCTCCGTCCCGGGATACGGTCCGCGCCCCGGGCTCGTCGCCACAGGAGGAACTGGGTCACCCTCGTGCACGAGACCCCCACAACACCCGCGCCCCTGGTGGTGGTGCACGGAGCCCACCGGGCGCGTGTGGGGGTGCACTCCCCCACCCCGGTCGGCGGTCCCGACATCGGGTGACCACACTGTGACCCACGCCAGGGCGCACCCTCTCCCCTCCGTCTAGCGTGGGAGGGAACCGACGAGAGCGGACCGGTCGCGGTCGGCGACTCCCCGGGAGTGCATCCAGTTGCCGGGACTCCCGCACCCGGGACGCTCTCCAGCCGGGGCAGTCGCCCCGTCGGCTGGTGCCGTCCGTTCCCACAGTGACACCCGAGCCGCCACCACCTTCCACAGGAGGAACCCATGTCCCAGTCCGATCCGGAGATCCCCGGC
>JBQEKJ010000001.1:28337-31323 GCA_052103835.1 Pauljensenia sp. | reverse complement strand
GCCGACGTCAACCACGTCGTGAAGAAGACCCTCGACGTGCGCAAGGCCTCCTTCTGGCCACAGGAGCATGCCGTGGAGGCCTCGGGCATGGAGTACGGCGGCATCACACCCGTCGGTGTGCCCGCGCAGTGGCGTCTCCTCATCGACGAACGCGTCGCCGTGGGGTGGTCCTGCATCGGGTCGGGCCTGCGCCGCTCCAAGCTCTTCGTCACCGGCGACCTCCTGGTGGCCCTGCCCGGCGCGGAAGTGGTGGAGGGCCTGGCCGTGCCGGCCTGAGCGGCAGGCCGCGGAAGGCTGCGCACGGTAGGCAGACGGCACGGGCAGCAGACGGCGGACGGCGGACAATGTGCGGACCACCCGCGCGGGACGCCGTCAACGAATCTCTGTGACCTGCCGAAACTCCATCGGGTCGAGCGCCGGGCACTGACCGGGGACACACATTGTCTGTCGTGGTGCCCTGGACGGACACAGGAACTCCCTGTCTCGGTCACCGACGGTGGCCGCTGCCCGCAACCTCGACCCGACAAGCGGGAGAACCGCCGTCCTGACCCGTCGCCGGCACGGGGATGGGTGGGACGGGAGATCCCGACCCGTCTGCCGCCCGTGGTCGGTGGTCACGGGACTGTCCGGGTCCGGTCAGCCTCAGCAGGGGATCCGCATGCCTGGGCGCTCAGTGCTCCAGCGGCAGGAACTTCCTCACCCACGCCAGCGACAGGTCCGAGAGTGCCCGCGGATTCTCCCCCGCCCCGAACCTCGCGCCGCGGACCACCTCGACGCGGGACCCGTCGGGCAGACGGGAGAAGTTCTCCTGGGTCATCTCCACGAGGCCGACCTGCTGGTCGTCCTCGTCGTGGATGATCAGGACCGGGGTCTCCAGGCCGTCGAGCACCCGATGGGTGTCGACCATGGAGAGGTCCACGAGCGTCTGCTTGGAGATGGTGAAGTTGCGGCGCGGACCCGGGGAGTCGTCCGGGATGGTCGTGACACCGTGCTCCTCCAGCTCGTCGAGCTGGACGGGGGAGAAGATCGATTCCCAGTCGAAGGAGAGGGGGCCGGTGACGGCTCCCGAGAGGATCATGGTCCGGGCGGCGCGCGGGCGCGCGAGCAGGGCGGTCACCGCCCCGAAGGAGTGACCGTGGACGGCCTGGCGCGGGAACCCCTGGTCCACCAACCAACCGGATGCCGCCCGCAGGTCCTCCACCTGGTGTTCGGAAGTGACGATGTCGTCATCGGAGTCACCGTGGCCGGAGTAGTCGAACTCGAGGGTGGCATATCCCGCTGCGCGGTAGACCCTGGCCAGGCGGTCGAAGTGCTCCCCGGAGTGACGGTTCGCCAGGAACGAATGGGAGAAGAGCACGGCCGCATCCAGGGCATCGACAGGGTTGATGAAGGTCCCCGCGAGCGTCAGCCCGCGGGGGGTCTGGATCCGGACCTCGCTCACGCATCCAACCTAGTGTCTACGGGCCCGCTCCGGCAGGGGGAGTCCCGGTGTGTGCACAAAGGTGAACTGTCTGTGGGCGCTCCGCCGTCCCCAGCCGCCGCACACCGCGGGCTGCTGCGAGAAGCACACAGCGGTGCCGTGGCCGACCCCTGCGCCCCCGAGGAGGACACCGGTGAGAGGGCAGTGCGGGGAGACAGCGTGGGAGGACACCCCGGTCCCCCAGGGACACACGCCCACCGGGACCGCGGGACAGGCTGCGCCGCCCGCGCCACAATGGGGTCATGGACACCCACTCCCTCGCGGATCACACGCCCGACGACCCCACCCCTGCCCCGGACACCCTTCAGGACCCGGCTGCGACCGAAGAGCTCCACGAGCAGGAGGTCGCCTACTCCGGTGCCGCCGCGGTGACACCCGACGAGCAAGCCGTGGAACTGTTCTGGCAGGAAGCGAGCAAGGCCACCGGTCTGACGCGCCTGGATGTCGTCATCGGATCCAACCCGGAGGCGCTCATCCAACCACCGGCCTGGCAGTTCGGGACCACCGCGCAGCAAGCCACAGAGCTCGTCGACTTGGTCCTCTCCGGAGCGAAGACCGCCACCGCCTCCGTCCTCTCGGAGTACACGGAACAGGATGAGCCACTGCCCGAGATCGGCGAGCTCGGCATCATCTGTGACGGTGCGGGACGTCCCCGCGCGTTGGTTCGCACCGACGCCGTGGCGACCATCCCCTTCGACGAGGTCGACGAACTCCATGCCACGGCCGAGGGGGAGGGCGACCTCTCCCTGGACTACTGGCGACGTGCCCACGTCCGTTACCTGCCCGGTCACGAGGGGCGCGACATCGACGAGCCGTGGCCGGAGGATGTCCCGTGGCCCAGTGACGAGATGGTCCTGGAACGCATCTCCTGTGTGCACCCCCGCCCGCGTCGTTCCTTCCGCGAGGTCCTGGGAGTCTGAGCCTAGACACCAGACACCAGACACCAGGACCAAGCTCCTGGACCGGGCGTCAGGTACCCGCGCCCGGTAGTCTGGGACGGACGACTGGGAGGCATCACATCATGGGCATGAAGACCGGCATCATCCTGGGACTGGGCGTCGGCTACGTCCTGGGTTCCCGCGCGGGCCGCGAGCGCTACGAGTCGATCCGCTCGGCTGCCGCACGGATCCGGAGCACCCCACTGGTGGCCCGCCCCCTGGACTCCGTGGGCGAGCGCGTCTCCGACGCCGTGCGCGTCCAGGGCGAGAGGGTGACCGACCGCGTGGCCGACGTCGTGAAGGACCGCCTCTTCGGGGGCTCCTCCTCCCGCGGGGAGTACGTCGACATCGAGGTCGAGGTCGAGGACCCCTGGGTCCACTCCGACACGCACTGACGACCGGACGGTCCCCGGCCGACAGCTGATGCGTCACATCCGACGCCGCCCTCGTACGCGCGCGCCGCACCATGCCGCGAGGTTGCGGTCCCCCGAAACCGTTCCTTCGGGACGACTCGTGGACACCCCCGGGCGCCGGTGCCACGGTGGGCACCGTGTCCGAGAACGACCTG
>JBQEKJ010000001.1:0-28327 GCA_052103835.1 Pauljensenia sp. | reverse complement strand
CCCCGCCCCATCCGTGCCCCCCGCCGACCCGACGAGGACGCAGCCCCGCGCCACCGCCCCGGCCTCCCCCGCCGACCCGACGGCGGCACGACCCGACCCCTCCCCCGCCCAGGTCAAGAAGTGGCGACACCACCTGGCCGAGGAACGGATGGAGGCGGAGACCTATCGGCGCCTCGCGGATCGGCGCAGCGGTGAGGACCGCGCGGTCCTCCTGGCTCTGGCGGACGCGGAGGGACGGCACGAGGCCCACTGGCTGAGGCTCCTGGGGCCCCACTCCGAGCCCGCCCCGCGGCCCTCCCTCTCCGCCCGCATCCACGCCCGTCTGGCGAGCGTCTTCGGGACCGTCTTCGTCCTGGCCATGGCGCAGCGGGCGGAGCAGCGCACCACCTATGACCACGACTCCGACGCCACGCCCCGGATGGCGGCGGACGAGCACATCCACGGTGAGGTCATCCGCGGCCTCACCGCACGCTCCCGGCAGTCGCTCGCGGGATCCTTCCGCGCTGCGGTCTTCGGCGCCAATGACGGCCTGGTGTCCAACCTGGCCCTGATCCTGGGCGTGGCAGCCACCGGGATGTCGTCACACCTGGTCCTGGCGACAGGGGTCGCGGGGCTCCTGGCCGGGGCCCTGTCGATGGCGGCGGGTGAGTGGGTGAGCGTCTCCAGCCAGCGCGAGCTCCTCGATGCCTCCGTCCCGGACCCGCAGGCGCACCGGTCCGTGCCCGCCCTGGACGTCGACGCCAACGAGCTCGCCCTGGTCTTCCGTGCCCGCGGCGAGGACGAGGCCTCGGCCAGGTCGCATGCGGCCGCGGTCTTCGCCCAGGTCAGACGCCCACCCACCGGGGAGTCCGGGTCGATCGCCGTGCGTGCCGCCCTGGGAGAAGGCGAGGGCGACACCCCGGGGGCGGGCGAGGAGGTCGGCACGCCGCTACGAGCCGCACTGAGCTCCTTCTGCTTCTTCGGCGTCGGCGCCGCCATCCCCCTCGCCCCCTACATCGTGGGCCTGAGCGGGTACGTCGCGATCGCGGTGGCGGCGGGCACCGTGGGACTCGCCCTCCTCGCCACCGGAGGTGTCGTGGGCGTGCTCTCCGGTCAGTCCCCCTGGCCACGCGCCCTGCGCCAACTGGTGATCGGCTACGGTGCCGCAGCGATCACCTACGCCCTGGGCCTGCTCTTCGGCACGGCCCTGGGCTGACCGGGCGCCCGCACGGTCCGCCTCCCACGCACCAGGCACCACCCGGACCCGACCTGGGCTGGCACCACGGCGACCCACGGTCTCCGTGGGCGAGCCCACGCCGAGCACCGGGACGGCGGCGTGCGCCACTCCCCATCCCTCACCGACAATGTCCCCCGTGCTGGAACCTCTCAACGCCGCCCTCCCCGACCTCTTCCGTGTCATAGACCTCATCGGTGTGCTCCTCAACGGCATCCTGGGAGGCAGGCTGGCGCGCATCAAGCGCTTCGACGCGGTGGGCTTCTCGGTGCTCGCCGTCATCTCGGCGCTGGGGGGAGGGATGGTGCGCGACGTCCTGTTGCAGATGGGTCCCCCGGTGGCGCTCACCGACCCCTGGTACCTCGCCACCGCCCTGGTCGGGGCTGGGATCGCCATGCTGTGGAAACTGGACTCCAGGCCCTGGCGCGTCACCCTCGTCATCGCCGACGGGACGGTGCTGGGCTGCTGGGCCGCGACCGGCGCCCTCAAGACCCTCTCGGCGGGTTTCGGCATCATGCCCGCACTGTTGCTGGGCATCATGACGGCGGTGGGTGGGGGCATGATCCGTGACGTCGCCGCGGGCAACGTCCCCCAGGTGTTCGGTGGCAACAACCTCTACGCCACACCCGCCCTGGTCTCGGCCGCCATCATGGTCGCCTTCTCCCAGGTGGGCCTCGACATGGTCGGCATGCTGGCCGCCACGGTCGTGGGATCGGGCTTCACCGTGGTCGCCCACCGGCGCCGCTGGCAGCTCCCGCAGAACCCCGAGTGGACGCTCTCCCTCACCTCCTCGCAGATGCGCCAGCTCCTCGCCGAGCGCGGGCCGGGGTGGACGGTGCGCCGCCGCGACGTCGCCGCACATGACGGGCAGGTGCGCAGCCGCGGTACGGGGAGTGAGGGACGCCGAAAGGGCGCGGACGAGGGCGGCCCCACCGAGCCGGCTCACACCCTCAACCCTCCCCAGGACCCCGGGCCCTTCGGGGGTCGTGGACGGTCCTGAGAACAGTCGTTCACGAATTGCAACAATTCACACACGTCGACACATTCGATCCCCCACGGACCCCGGGACCAAGGTCACAACCGGCTCCCACCTGCACTCCAGCTCCCTGAGCCCCCACCAGTGACACCCATCACACCCGGTCCCTCACGCATCACAGGTGTCCGAGGGGCGAGATGCCGCTTCCGCCCACCGTGTCCACCATGCCTACTCTCGCTCCGACACCGGGAACCCCTCCAGGCGGGGAGGGCCCGGCACTGACCGACGACGGCCACGGCGGGGGCCGCGAGCCTCGGTCGTGGTGTGGAGTCGAACGATGCGGCAGATGACTGCCGATCGCCCCTCCGAACCTCCCTGGAGGTCCCGCCGATGCACACACCACCCATCACACCCTCCTCTCCACCCCCACCGGAGCGCGGGGGCACTCTCGACGAGTTCGAGAAGCTGCTGGCCACCACCGCACACCAGACCCCGGCCCAGGGCGCGGCAACCGTCGCACACGACCATCCCGGCGACTCCCTCGCCGCTGTCGTGGACGGGGGCGATCTCACCGGACGCCACGAGGAGACGACGCGCACCCGCGGCCCCTCGCCCTCCCTCATGGCACTCGTGCTGCTGGCCACGATGGGTGTGATCGCCTACGCGGCGTTCCTGCTCAACCCGGCCCACCGGGGGGACACGCTCCCCTACCTGCTCATCGTCGCGGCCGAGGCGGTGGTGATCCTCAACGCCCTGCTGGCGATGTGGACCATCCTCTCCTCGGGCTACGACCCGCATGACAGCTCCTTCCACCACGCCTCCACCCACCTCTTCGACCCCGAGGAGATCGTCCGGGAAGGAATCCAGGACCACCCAGAACTCTGGCCGATGCGCCTGGGTGGGCGCCCCGTCACCGTGGAGGTCTTCATCACGACCTACGGGGAACCCGTGGAGGTCGTGCGACGCACGGTCACGGCCGCGCTGGCCATGAAGGGCGCCCACCGCACGTGGATCCTCGACGACGGCCGCAGCGACGAGGTGGCGGCGCTCGCCCAGGAGCTGGGTGCCCGCTACGTGCGCCGCCCGACCTCCAACGGCGCCAAGGCCGGGAACGTCAACTACGCACTCACCCTGGCCAAGGGACCCCTCTTCGCCATCCTCGACGCAGACTTCGTCCCCCGACCCGACATGCTCACCGAGATGGTCCCCTTCTTCGCGGACCGCACGGTGGCCTTCGTCCAGGGCCCCCAGGTCTACGGCAACATGGACAACGTCATCTCCCGCGGTGCGGGATACATGCAGACCGTCTTCTACCGGTTCATCCAGACCGGTCGCAACCAGTTCAACGCCGCGTTCTGCGTCGGCACGAACGTCGTCTTCCGCCGCGAGGCCGTCACGGAGATCGGCGGGATGTACACGGGTTCGAAATCGGAGGACGTGTGGACCTCCATCCTGCTCCACGAGCGCGGATGGCGTTCGGTCTACATCTCACGGACCGTTGCCGTCGGGGACACCCCGGACACGATCGAGTCCTACCTCAAGCAGCAGACGCGGTGGGCGACGGGTGGGTTCGAACTCCTCTTCACCCACTTCCCGTGGAGCCCCGCACGCCGCCTGACCGTCGACCAGCGCATCCAGTACGGGGTGACCTCCACCTTCTACTTCACCGGGATCATGCCCCTGGTGCTGCTCATCGTCCCCCCGATGCAGATCTTCCTGGACCTGGCGCCGATCGCGGCGTCCACCTCGGTGGCGACCTGGGTGATCTTCTACCTGGGCTTCTACGGCACCCAGGTGCTCGTCGCCTTCTTCTCGATGGGGTCGTTCCGCTGGGAGGTCTTCCTGCTCTCCATCGTCACGTTCCCCGCGTATGTCAAGGCCCTGTGGAGTGCGCTGACCGTGCGGGACCAGGCTTGGCAGGCGACGGGGTCGAAGCGGCGGGCGACCTCACCCTTCGCCCACATCCTCCCCCAGATCCTCACCGCCGCCTTCCTGCTCCTCACCAGCGTGGTGGGGGCGTGGAAGCTCAGCCACACGACGGACGGCGCACTCGCCCTCGTCTGGAACGGGGTCAACACCCTGATCTTCCTCGGGTTCCTGTTCCAGGCGTTCGTCGAGGGACGCCGCTTGCGACGCGCGCGGCGCGAGGAGGCGGCCTCCCCGACCTCCTCGGCCGGAGACAGCGAGGACGGTTCCGAATCCGACACCGTGGGGCAGTCCCGACCATCCCTGCCGGCCACCCCCGAGCGCAGTGCCCCACGGCCCCCCGTGCCAGTGTCCGCAACCGTCACGGCGGGGGCCACGCCCCCGTCCGTCACTGTCATGCCCGCACCGGTCCTGGCCGCAGGCACTCCCCCTCTCCCACCACCCTTTCCCAGCAGGCGCCGACGCGCGCTCGATGATCGGAGCACACCATGACCTGGCCCATCCGCCTCAGGCTCCTCACAGGACTCGTGCTCACCGTCGCGGTGGTCCTCGGCCTCACACTCATGCTCAACCGCCGCACCAGCCAGGCGACATCCACCAACGCGGTGATCTCGGCCGGCACCTACGACATCGGCAGCGAGTACGGCGGCACGGTCCGGGAACTCCTCGTCAAGGAGGGTCAGGTGGTGGCGGCGGGCGATCCCGTGGCCACGATCCACTCCGGTCTGCTCCAGCACGACCTCACCACGGGTGAGGTGAGCGCCGCCACCTTCCCCGGCCAGGTCACGCCCGAGGGAATCCTCACCCTGGTCGCCACAGAGCCCGGGACCGTGACGGAGGTCGGCACACGCGTGGACAGCTTCCTGCGCGCCGGTGCCGTGGTGACCAGCATCGACGTCGCGGGCTCCCAGTACGTCGAGGCCGAGATGGAGCTGGAGGCCCGTGACTACGCCCGCCTCATCGTGGGCGCACCCGCGACCATCACCCTGCCGGACCGCACCCAGCTCGCCGGTGTCGTCGACGCCGTCTCGGTGACCTCCGAGGGCGGCTGGGCCACGGCCGACGTGCGCATCGCCAGTGAGGAGCTGGCCACCGCGACGAACTCCACCCTGACCGCCCCGGGCACCCCCGTCACCGCCTCGGTGCGGTTGCAGGACAACGGTGCCGTCTCCGAGACCCTCACGACACTGGATCTCTTCCTCCAGCGTCTGGGATCCTGAGAGGATGACCATGGACTCCCACCGTCTCCACACCCGCTTCGCCCTCGGGACACTCCTGACCGTGCTGGTCCTCGGCGGATGCCAGGATTCCGGTGCGGAGTTCGCCCAGTCCGAGGAGGCACAGAGCATGGCAGCGCCACCCACGGACATCGCCGAACTGCCCGAGGAGTCCCTCGCCACGCCGCCGGCCCTCAGACTCGCCGAGGGGCTCGTCCCCCCGACGAACCGATGGTTCTCCGGCCTGGTGTTCCCCGAGGAGGCCCAGCCGGTCTTCCCCAGCCCACTCTCCTACACCCCGACCTCGGACGGGTTCGACGTCGGGGTCCCGGAGGTCACCACCTCTGCGGCCACGATCATGGGGTCCGCAGCCTCCGACATCCGGGTCGAGGCAGGGGCCGGCGACTTCATCGTCTCCCACTACGACGACGCGAGCCTCACCCTGACCCTGCGCGGCCAGGACAGCGATGGCTCGACAGGCGGGGACCTCCTCGACGTCTCCCTCGCCGAGGGCTCGCCCGTGGTCGGGCTCAGCGCCCTCGCGCCCCTGGACCTCACCCTCCACGCCGAAACCTGGGAGGAACTCGGCGGGGACGGCCAGTGGCTGGGCACCTCGACCTCCGGGCGCGCCTGGGTCGTCACCGCCCCCGGGGGCGCCACTGCCTCCGGTGGCGCGCTGACGGTCCCCCTGGACACGGACGAGGTCGCCGCCCTCGTCGCTGCACCCGACGGGACGACCCCCACCGCTGGCGACGCGGTCGCCGGGGCGACCCCCGTGACCTCCACGCGCGCCACGTACTCGACACAGGACGGGCAGGCGAGGACCACCCTGGAGTACCTCACGGCCGACGGTTCCCCGACCCTGCTCACCGCCGCCCCGCACCAGGGGGCCTGCGGCACCGCGGTGGGCAGCTACCCCTCCGTCAACGGGACACTGAGTGCGTGCGCCGGCAACTCGCTGGAGTGGGAGGCGCCGGTGGTGGCGGCCCTGGACCGCCTGGACCTCGGGGCACTCACAGATGAGGAGAAGGAGGAGCTCACTGACCAGGTGCGCACCGATGCGGCGGCGGAACGGGAGCTCCCGGCCGACACCTACTTCGGGGGCAAGGCCCTGCAGCGCGAGGCCTCCCTCATGCTCATCGCCGAGGAACTCGGGATGGACACGGAGGCCGCGCACCTGCGCACGCGCGTGACCGAGGCCCTGCGGACCTGGGCGGAAGCCGATGGGTGTTCCTCCCGGGACGAGCGCTGCTTCACCTACGACCCCGTCCAGCGGATCGTGGTGGGCAAGGCGATCGCCTTCGGCTCGGAGACCGCCAATGACGCCCACTTCCACCTGGGCTACTTCCTCAGCGCCGCCGCCATGGTGGGCGCGGGCGACTCGGCTCTGGCCGAGGACATCGCGCCCGTCATCGACGCCCTGGCCCAGACGGTGGGAGCCGGGACCACGAGCACGTTCGCACCGCGCCTGCGAACCTTCGACGTGTACTGGTCGCATTCCTGGGCCGCCGGGTGGGCTCCGTTCGCGGACGGCAACAACCAGGAGTCCGTGTCCGAGGCCATCAACGCCTGGAACGGCCTGGCGTTGTGGGCGAAGGTGCGCGGACAGGCGGACCTGGAGGAACGCGCGACATGGATGCTGTCGATGGAGGCACACGCCTCGGATGCCTACTGGACCGACTTCGACCGCTCGGACCCGGTCTACGAGGGTTTCGACCACACGGTCGTCTCCCTGGAGTGGGGCGGCAAGAGGGACTGGGCGACGTGGTTCTCGCCCGAGCCCAGCGCCATGCTCGGGATCCTCGTCATCCCCGCACCTCCGGTCGCCGGCTACCTCGCCGGGGACCCCGACCGGATCCGGGAGAACCTCGAGGAGGCGCTGGCGGGGGCTGAGGACCACGACGTGATGTTCGGCGACCAGCTGCTCATGTACAGGTCCCTGGCCGGTGCGGACGATGCTGCCGCCGCACTGGAGTTGGCACGAGCACTGCCCGAGGAGCGCATCGATGACGGGAACACACGTTCCTACCTGATGGCCTTCGTCATGTCGCACCTGCGCTGAGGTCCGGAACCGGGGAGGGAGCGGACGAAGGGAGCTGGCCGGGGCGCACCCAGACCCACCGCGCCGAAGCCCGTCCTGTTCCGGGTCGAAGTCCGTCGGCAGGTCCAGGAGTTGAGGTCCGCTCTCCCGGGGGCTCGAAGCCTGCCCCCACGTGTCGGCCGGTGTCAGTTCAGGCCTGGACGCGGTCCAGCCGTGCGACGCCGATGGCGCTGTCCGCCATGCCGTAGAAGACGAAGTCCTGACCCTCGATGCGCTCGATCGCCGTGGGGAAGACGACGTTGGAGACCGTCCCCTGCGTCTCCTCCCCCGTCTCAGGGCTGAGCAGCGGTGCCGGGGTGCGGGCGATGACCTGCGAGGGGTCGTCGGCATCGAGCAGCATCGCGCCCGCCTCGTAGCGCACCGTCTGCTGAGGGGTGAAGGCAGAGCCCTCGATCGCCCCGGTCACCCCGTGGTGGATGAGCAGCCAGCCCTCGTCGACACGGATGGGGGCGGGGCCCGCACCGATCTTTGACTCCTCCCAGGGGAACTCGGGTGTGGTCACCTGACGGTGACCGAACACGCGGGTGAGCGCACGCAGGTCACGCTGCACGTCCTCCACGGCGACGTAGGAGATCCAGATCGTCGGGCGCGCGTCCGTGACCCCCGCAGGCAGCGGCGGTTCGTCGTCGGGACGCACGAAGGTGAGGTCCCACATGGGGCGGTGCAGCACAGCCAGGGAGGGCCGGCCGTCGGGCCCACGCACCGGCTCCGGCAGGAAGACGACGTCCTTGTTGGGGAAGAGGTTGAGATCGGTGTCGAGGTCGTCCTCGTACCCGAACAGGAGTGGACCGAGGCGCGTCCAGGTCAGGCCGTCGGGTGAGACGGCGATCGCGGGGTGGGGGCCGAGGGGGCCGAATGCCACGTAGGTCATGATGTTGAGGCCGAGCGCCTCCACGCGGGTGTTGCGGGGGTCCTCGATGCCGCCGTGGTGTGTCCCGTGCTCCCAGCCGCGGTCTGGGGCCAGCACCACGCCCTCGCGCACCACGTCCACCGGTACGCCGTCCTCCACGACCACGAGGGCACGACCCACCCGGGACACGTTGCCCGCGGCGACGAGGCGGGGCAGCAGGTGCAGCTGCCCGTCGGGGGTCCACACCGTGGCGGGGTTGAGGACGCCGTCCGCCTCGAGGGGGTCACCCGAGGGTCGCATCAGGGTGCCCACCCGGGTGAGGGTGAAGGGCACGGCAGGCGCAGTGGTGGAGGGAGTGGTGATCGGGGACGACATTCGTCGTTCCTCCTGTCAGGGATGCAGGGTGGGCGTTGGGAGCGGGACGGGTGGTGGCGGACCGGGTGATGCCGTTCCGGAGACGGCGGAGTGTTCCCTCAGCCCTTGACGGCACCGAGGACGCCGTTGACCAGGTATCGCTGGATGAAGACGTACCCCAGGACGAGGGGCGCGGCCACGATGAGGGTGGCTGCCGCGAGCAGGGGCCAGTTGTTGGAGTAGGTCCCCTTGAAGGCGAACAGGCCGGCGGAGATGGGGAACTTCGCCTGGTCGGAGAACAGCACCGTGGCGAGGATGATCTCGTTCCAGATCCACACGGCCTGGAGGATGAAGATCGTCGCCAGGGCGGGCTTGGCCAACGGGAAGATGAAGCGGAACAGGTAGGTCCAGTAGCCGACACCGTCCAGGGCGGCGGCCTCGTCGAGCTCCTTGGGGATCGAGGTGACGAACCCGCTGAACAGCAGCGGTCCGATGCCCACCCCCACGCCGACCATGAGGATGTAGCCGAGCTGGGTGTTGTACAGGTGCAGCCGCAGCAGCAACTGGAACTGCGTCATCAGCGCATTGGGCAGGAAGAGGACGAGGACGAAGAGCAGGTTCCAGAACTTCGCGCCGCGGACGTAGCCGCGCGCCACCGGGAAGCCCATGACCAGGGCGATGAGCGTACCGATGCCGGCACCCGCCACGGTGTAGAGGAGGGTGTTGAAGAAGTACGCGCCGAAGTTGCCCTTCGACCAAGCTTCGCCGAAGTTGCCCCATTCGAAGGACGTGGCGACCCCGACGGGATCCGAGATGAACTCCGTCGTGCTCTTGAGTGCGGTGTTGAGCAGGTAGAGCAACGGGTAGATGAACAGGACCATCAGCAGTGCGACAAGCAGGTAGGACAGCCACGGGACGTTGCGGAAGTGTCGGCGCGGTGCTGCCGTGCGGTGGGCCTCGTGGGGCGTGGTCCCCGGTGCGGGGGGCTGCGGGGACGAGGCCGGGGCGGTGGGGGTGTCGAGAGCGGTGGTCACTTCTGTTCCTTCCTGCGCAGGTACCACAGGGCAGCGAGGGTGATGGCGCCCACCAGGACGAACTGCACCATGGAGATGGCTGCGGCGTAGCCCTGGGACTGGGACAGGGTGGTCCCGGATCGGCCTCCGAAAGCCTGCATGTAGACCTGCAGGGAGAGCACCTGGGTGCCCTTCTTGTCGGGCCCGGTGAGGACGTAGGTCAGCTGGTAGCTCTGCATCGCGTTGACAATGCCCAGCAGGACGTTGGCGGTGACCGAGGGTGCCAGCATCGGCATGGTGATGTAGCGCAGGGTCTGCCAGGAGGAGGCGCCGTCAATGCCGGAGACCTCGTAGAGCTCCTGGGGGATGGCCTGGAGCCCGGAGAGGAAGATGATGACCGAGACGCCACAGACCATCCAGACCTGGACGAACATCACCAGGTACAGGGCGATGTCCTGGTCCCCGAAGAAGGCGGACGTGGTCCCGAAGAGGCTGAGGAAGCGCTGTGCAGGTCCTCCGGTCGTGTTGAACATCAGGGACCAGATGAGGGCGGTGACGGTCACGCCGAGCACGGTGGGCATGAAGACCACGGCGCGGTAGAGGTTGCGACCACGCAGCCTGGGGTTGTTCAACAGGATGGCTATGCCGAGGGCCAGCGTGATCTGCACGATCGTGGAACCTGCGGCGAAGACCAGGGTGTTCTTCAGCGCATTGAGGTTGTCGGCCCGGTGCCCGGGGCCGAAGTAGTCGATGTAGTTCTGGAACCAGACCCACTTCGTGGGGAGGTAGATGGCCTGGCGGAGATCGGTGAAGGACACGAAGAGCACCGCGATGGCCGGCACGAAGGCGAAGACGGTGAGGACTCCCAGACCAGTGCCGAAGGTCGCGCGCATCGAGGTGCGCGACGGGAATGGATACGACTTGGTGTTCACGACTCTTCCTGTCGGGAGGTGGTGTGGCCGGACGCCGGGACGTCCGGCCACACCTGGTGGTGGAGCGGTCAGTTCGGGATCAGAAGCCCGCGGCCCATGCGGTCTGGGCGGACTGGGCGGCCTCGTCGGCCGACTGCGTTCCCAGCGGGGAGAGTGCGGGGTAGTTGAACGGGTACACCGCGTCCTCGCCCGACTTGTTGTTGGCGATCCAGACCTGGTCCCATGCCGGCTGGTAGGTCTTCGTGTACTCCGCGATGGAGTTCAGGAAGTCGCTGGAGTCGATGCCGGGCTCGGCCGGTGAGTAGCCGGCGGCATCGACGAAGGTCTTGTAGTTGGTCGGGTCGGAGAAGAAGTCCAGCCAGGCCAGTGCCGCATCCTGGTTCTTGGAGTTCGCGGCGACGGCCAACTGGAGCTCGATCTTGCCGTTGAGCAGGGAGTTGTCTGCCGCATCGTCGGAGCCGGGGAAGGGGATGTAGCCGTACTCGAAGGCACCGTTGACGGCCGCGTCGATGGTGGGTTGGTTCCAGGTGCCGTCCGGGAGCATGGCGAAGTCACCGCGGGCGAAGGCTGCCGGCATGTCGTCGTACCCGGCTCCGGAGAAGTGCTCCTGGGCGTTGTCGAAGACCGTCTGCGTCTTCTCGAGGACAGCCTTGGTGTCGTCGTCGGTCAGCGTGGCCTTCTGGGTCCACAGGTCCTCGGCGAGCTGCTGCTTGGCCTCAAGTGTCGGGAAGGAGGAGGCGACGTTGCCCAGCATGACCAGGCCGGCGGGCCACGTGTCCTTGCCACCGATCCCGAAGGGGGTGATCCCCTTGCCTGTGAGAGTGCCGATGGCATCCTGGAGCTCGGACCAGGTGGTGGGCGCCTCGAGGCCGTTGTCCGCGAAGACCGTCTTGTTGTAGTAGAGGCCCGTGGAGTAGCTCAGCCCGGTCGGCACGGCGTACTGCTTGTCGCCGATGGCCTGGGCGTCGAGGACTGAGGGCGTGTAGTTCTTCATGAACTCCTGGTCGGTGAGGTCGACGAGACCGCCGGCCTGGGCCATGAGCACATCGTCGGAGGTCGAGTCCGCGGCGTACGAGGGTGCCTCGACGAAATTCTTGACCACGATGATGTCGGCGGATCCGGCGGAGAGCTGGGCGGACTTCGTGGCGGGGTAGGAGTCGTTGGGGACCGAGGTCACCTTCGCGTCGACATTCGGGTACTTCGCCTTGAATGCGTCGGTGATCGCGTTGAATGCCGCGTCGGAGGCAGAGGCGCTGGAGACCAGGATGTTGAGGGAACCGGACAGGTCCGAGGATCCGGCGCTGCCCGACTCGCCGGATTCACTGTCCGAGGAGCCGCCCCCGCAGGCGGCCAGGGTGCCGACCATCGCCAGGGAGGCTGCGCCGGCGATGAGGGTGCGTGAGACGTGTCCCGCGCGGGACGTGCTGTGTTGCATGGTGGACTCCTTCGTCTGTGCCGAAGCGTTTCGGTTCCACATACGTTAGCACCGACGAACACCTCGGTGCCACTCGCAGACGTTACGAGTTCATCACGGGCGGGACGGCGCTGGCGCCGGCCCCGTCGACTCCCCCACGACGAGCTCGGCAGGGGTGATTTCCCGGTCCGCCAGCGAGTTCCCGTCGATGCGCTCCAGGAGCATGCGCGCAGCCTCGGCGGCCAGGCGACGGGGGTTCGTCCGGGCCGTCGTCAGGGTCGGCCTGATGTAGGTGCCCAGCGCGATCCCGTCGTAGCCGGTCACCGACACGTCCCCGGGCACGTCGATGCCGAGGTCCTGGCATCCCCGGATGAAACCGACGGCCATGAGGTCATTGGCGCAGACGACTGCCGTGGGGCGGGCAGGACCAGTCATGAGCTCCCGGGCGGCAGCCTCACCACCCCGGTAGGTGAAGTCCCCCTCCAGCACCGGGCCCACCTCCAGGTCGGCTGCACTGACCGCGCGTTCCCAGGCCCGCCGCCTGGACCGGGAGTGGACGAACTCCGGGGGGCCGGCGACGTGGGCGAGGGAGGTGTGGCCCTGCTCGATGAGGAGCTCGGTGAGCTCCGTCATGGGACCTTCCGCGTCCTGTCGCACGGAGGGCAGGGACAGTGGGGTGTCAGGGTTGACGGCGACGGCCGGCATGTCAAGTTCCTGCAGCAGGTCGATGCGTGGGTCGTCGATGCGCAGTTCGTTGACGAAGACGCCGTCGACACGCCGGTTGAGGGCGAGCATCCGGTAACGCTCGATGGTCTCGCGCTCGTCCGTGCTGACCTGGAGGACCAGCGCATAGCCGTGCGGTGCCAGGACCTCCTCGATGCCACCGATGAAGCCGCCGAAGAAGGGGTCCGCCTCCAGGACGTCGATCTCTCGCTGGACCACCAGGCCCACGGAGAATGCGCGATTGGTGGAGAGGCTGCGCCCTCTCAGCGAGGGCACGAACCCGAGGTCGTCGGCAACCTCCAGGATTCGCTTCCGGGTGGCGTCCGAGACCCCGGGACGCCCGTTGAGGGCTGCCGACGCCGAGCTGATGGCCACCCCGGCCACCCGGGCGACATCCACGATGGTCGTCCGCTTCCGCGATGAGCCTGACATGGGCACATCCTAGGCTGTGGCTCCGGAGGGCCGTGCACCGGGCCCTTCCCCGCCGCCCCGACCGGGGTCGGCCCGGTCCGCGCGGCGCAGCCCGGCCCGACAACCAAGCCGGAGGGGCCGGGCCGGAGGGATCAGGCGACTGCCGCCCGGGCGCGTGATCCCGTGACAGGAGCCACGCGGGCGCCCCGACTGCCCTCCACGGAGGCGACGGTGACGAGGGCGAGGCGTCCCGTACCCTCCACCCGAACGGCGTCCTCCGCGCGTGCCAGCACGGCTCCTCCGGGGACCAGCGCCGTGCGTCCGGAGGCGTCAGAGAGGACGACCGCACCCTCCAGTGCCACCAGCAGTGTCACGCGCCCGTCGCCGCCCACGTCGACGGCGCCGGGCTCACGCACCTCGACGACCTCCAGTGAGAAGTCGGGCACAGTGGTCGCGAGCTGCTGGAGGCAGACACCCGGGGTCGGCCACGAGGACTCCAGGGGACGCACGGGTGCCCATCCGGGGCGGAAGTCCGCGTTCGCGGTGAACTCCCCGACGTCGACACGCTTGGAGGTGAGGCCGGCCCGCAGGACGTTGTCCGAGCTGGACATGACCTCCAGCCCGAAGCCGTCGAGGTAGGCGTGCACGATCCCGGCACCCGTGGACAGGGCGTGCCCCGGGGCGACGGTCACATGGTTGAGGAAGACGGAGACCAGGGCTCCACGGTCCCCGGGGAACTGGTCCGTCAGGTCGCGGGCAAGGTCCAGGGAGGGTGTGGCGGGTGCGGAGCGCAGCGCGTCCAACGCCGCGGTGACGCCCGCAACAGGCAGGTGCTGGAGCTCGGTGAAGGCGGCCTGGATCCCGCGGTCCCCGGGCTGGTCCTCCAGTGTCCGACACACGTCCTCCAGGCCGGCGACCAGCGCGAGATCGGAGCGAATGTCCTGCGCATGACGGAAGCCCGCCAGGGCACGCAGCGGGGAGAGGGCGACGATCACCTCGGGCTTGTGGTTCGGGTCGGAGTAGTTGCGGTGGGCATCGTCCACGTGGCTCTCCTGCTCCAGGCGGTACCCCTCACGTGCCTTCTCCAGGCTCGGGTGGACCTGGATGGACAGGGCGCGGCGCGTGGCGAGCAGCTTGACCAGGAAGGGAAGGGCGGGACCGAAACGCTCGACCGTGGACCACCCCAGCCAACCCGTGGGATCGGTCGCGATCACCGAGTCGAGCGGGAGGCCCGGGCTCGCAGCTGAGGCGATCCCCGCAAGGGCCGGGTGGGAGGGGTGCGCCCCGTACCAGACCTCGGCCCAGGGCTTCCCGTCCCGCGGGAGACCGAGGAAGTCCGGGATCGTGGTCGGGGAGCCCCAGTCGTAGTTCTGGACCGCTCCGGTGAGGGTGAGCATGCGTGTTCCTCGTTCGGTGACGTGGCCGGGACCTGGCGGTGCCCGTGGCCGGATCTGATGTGGTCAGGTCCCCACCCACACCCACCGCAGGCACGCCCGTGCCGAGGAGAGGGACGTCGACGCCCCCGGGTGCACTGACGGGCCATCGGGACCCGCCGGTCGGAACCACTTTACCGAAACGCTTCCGTTGACTGTAGCAAAGGCCACGAGCGCTGTACAGGATCCCGCTCCCCGCTCCTCCCCCACCACGCTCGCTCGAAGTCCGTCGTGCTTCTCGCCGAAGTCCGACGCTCCCTTCCGAGCTCGAAGTCCGCCCTGTTCGGGCCTTGAGGTCCGCTCTGTCCCGGGCTCGAAGTCCGCCCAGAGGTGCGGGATCCCCCTCTTCCACCGACAGGTGTGCAGGAATGCACCCAGTTTCTCTGTACAGGAGCTACACACAGATGCTCGCACCCCGTTTGCTCACCCCTGACCTGCAACGATGCCCGCAGCCTCCTCCAAGCCCCGACACCGCGAGGGGAAACTGGGTGCATTCCCACACACGTCGTCGACCTCCCCGGCGGCCACGCGTCCACAGGATCCACACGATGCGCGACATCTGGCGCGATCCACACCCTTTCCCACCCCGCGCACGGCGAAGACACGTTCTCGCCCGCGCAAGGAGAAGACACCGCGTGGGAGGATCGGGGCACCCCAGACCCGGAGGTGCCCCGATGTGCGGTCGTTTCGCCCTCTTCGCCGATGACGACGAACTCGTCTCCCTCTTCGACGTGGACCTGCTCCTGGGTGAGCACGGACCCTCCTTCAACGTCGCTCCCTCCCAGGAGGTGCGCGTGGTCATGGACCGCCTCGTGGACGAGGACGGCCACGTCATCCGCGCCCAGGCGTCCGGCCGCACCGACTCGGGGACCGCGGGCTCGGGCACCGTGACAGCTGCAGCAACGCCCACGGGCGCAGGTGCCGACCCCACCGACCACGCCCGGGTGGAGCGTCAGCTCCGCCTGCTGAGGTGGGGACTGGTCCCCTCCTGGGCGAAGACGCCCGAGCGCCCCATCATCAACGCGCGCGCGGAGACCCTCACCACCAAGCCGAGCTTCCGAGCGGCCGCTGCCCGCCGGCGCTGCCTGGTCCCCGCCAACGGCTACTTCGAGTGGCAGTCCCCCGCCAGCGGCAGCGGCTCGAAACAGCCATGGTTCCTCTCCGCGGGCGAGGGCGACGCCGTCATCGCCCTTGCCGGGATCTCCGAGGTCTGGCGGGTACCCGACGCGCCCGCCGACGAGGGCGGCCCCTGGCTCTTGACCTGTGCGATCGTCACACGCTCCGCCCCCGACGCTCTCGGCGAGATCCACGACCGCATGCCCGTGGTCGTGCCGCCGGACCGCTGGGACGCCTGGTTGGACCCCCGCACGACCGATCCCGCGAGCATCGACGGTCTCCTGCGAGGACTCCCCGACCCGGCCCTCGTCCCCCGCAAGGTCTCGCGCGCCGTGGGCAACGTGCGCAACAACTCCGAGGGGCTCATCGAACCCGCACCATGACCGTCCGCCGACCGATCCAGCGGGGACAGTCGGCGCACGTGACCCGCGGACTCGTCAGCCGTCCGGCCCCGTCGTTGGCCGGTCGCGGGCCAGCTCAGGACCCGGCCACCAGGTCCGGCAGGTCCACGTCCGAACGCCACGCCCTCGTCCCGAAGCTCCGCGTCGACAGGGTCGCCACTGAGGCCGCGAAGGCGATCAACGGGGTTGGGTTCTTTGGCACCGCGAACCCTGCAGCGTGCCTGTGGCCGAGCGCCCAGGCCAGAGCCCCGTGGAACACGTCACCGGCACCGAGGGTGGAGGCTTCGGGCACCGCGGTGACGGAGACGTCCCCCTCCGCACCGTCCCACCACCAGCGCACGGGGTTCGCACCGTCCGTGCGCACCACCTTGGTGATGCCGAAGCCGCGCAGGAAGGCCACCGTGGCGTCCCCGTCCGCCCCGGTGAGCACGGGCGGGTGGAAGTCCGCCGACACCACCGCCACGTCCACCAGTCCCAGCAGCGGGGTGAACCAGGGCTTCCAGGAACCGCCGTCCAGGAGACGCAGGTGCGAGGGGTGCTCCTCGAGCTCGGCGAAGGGGTCGTCGGACGTGTCGCTGCCCGCGCCCGGGGTCCCCACACGCAGCGCCAGAGCCGCCAGCTCCGGGTTGTGGCCGTCGACGAGGACGATGTCCGGACCGGTCCGACCCTCACCCTCCCACCCGTCCAGGACGTGCCCCAACAACTCCCGGGCCCGTCCGGTGTCCAGGGGGAGCCGGGCATTGGTGGAGACGACCATTCGCCCCTCCGGGTGATCGACGATGCTGGAGAGCGCCGGTTCGAGACCACATGCCAGAGGATCCGCATCCGAGGGCGCGTCCCCGTCGGGGAGCCCGGTCGCATCGAGGACGTCCACCCCGGCATCCGCCAGGTCCGCCCGCACCACATCGGCCAGGGGCCCTCGCCCCACCGCGGTGAGCAGGCTCGCGGAGCCGCCCTCGTTGCCGGGGCCGGTCCCGCGCCCCCACGCCACGCGGCACAGCGCCTCGAAGGTCACGGCCGCATTCGTCGCCGGCCCGCCCGCAGCCAGGAGATGGGCCGCGGACGTGGTCCTGGTGAGTGGATCGGGTGACGAGTCGACCCCGTGGGCGACGTCCAGGGTGGTGAGTCCTGCGAAGAGTCCGTGCATGCGCCCATTGTCGTGCCCGCAGGGGAGGGCGACCACGGACCTGCTGCACGACGGACCTGGGAGTCGTCGTGGTCGTGGTCAGCCACATCGGACCCCTCCTCACCCACACGAAGTCACGGTGAGCCTGTGCAGCGCTCGCTCATGTGCCGATCGTCTGGCCTGTTCTCCGAACTGGGGTGGCACGATGGGTCAAGCACTGCAACCACCGACACCGATCCGACCGAGCAACGAATGCCCGTGACGGACAAGGAGCACCATGGACGACGAACAGGGAACACATCCCCAGGAGCGAGGGAACGACGACGTCCCGCCCACGGCTCGCCCTCCCGAGGCCACAGCGGCAGGCAACCCCGTGGACCCCCGATCCTCCGTACCGGAAGGAACCTCCGGAGCTGGGCCCTCTGCGGCGTTCCCGTCCCCCACGGGTGCTCAGTCCTCCCAGCCGGCGTGGGTACTCCCCGTCATCGTGACGCTGTCCACGCTGATCGTGGTCTGCCTGCTCGTCCTGGGCTGGTGGCTCCTGTCCGGACGGCCCGAGTCACTGTCCTCCGGCGCGGGCCAGCAGAGCGCCCTGCCGGGCGCCCAGTCGGGGCAGTCGGGCCAGGAACCCGGAACACAGTCACAGCCCTCCCAGGCTGCCCCCTCCACACCCGCTGTTCCCGCGCCCTCCCTCACAGACCTCGCCAACGCCACGGTCCGTGTCCCTCCCCAGTGTGCTGCCTTCGCACACCACGGCTCGGACGGGGACGTGGACGTGGACACCGTGACCTTCAGCGGCGGAGTGGCACCTTCGACGGATGACGCGGCAACCATCACCCTCAAGGACCGGGTCACCACCACGGTCTCGGGTACCCCGGTGGCTGTGGTCTCCATGCAGTGCTTCGGAGGAGGCAGCTACGCCTCGGACTCCATCGGTGTCTATGACGGTTCCCTCAACCTGGTGGCCAGCGCCGAACCCTGGGCCGACGGCGATGTCGGCGGATACGTCCCCGATCTCCAGGTCCAGGACCTGGCAGCGCAGGCACAGGACTCCACGGTCTCCTTCACCGTTCCCGCCATCGGGATCTTCGGGGACGAGTCCTGCCACGGGTGTGCGAAGAGTGCCAGTGCCGCACTCACCTACCAGCTCTCCACCGGTGCACTGACCCTGTCGGACGTCGTCTACCGCACCCCATCGGGATCCGTCCGCCCGCCGGACGTCGCCACGCTCCAGACCTTCGTCGAAGCCGTGTCCACGGGGGACGACCAGAAAGCGGCGACCTGGGCCTCTCCCGACGAGTTGCGCGGACTCGAGGGGACCCTCGGTGGACCCGAGAGCACGATCACCCAGCGCGAGGCACAGTTCCCGCCCGACTCCAAAGTCGTCGGATGCGCCTTGGTGGGGCCCCTGGACGACTCGATCGCCAACACCGAGACGGTCGCCGACAAACCCGTACCCGTCTTCCAGGTCGAAGGGATGAGAGCAGGGGACTTCGTCTGCCCCGTCGTCTCGGAGCACTCCACCCAGGAGGTCATGTCCCCCTCACGGGACGAGTACTCCGTCTACCTCGTGGTGCACAGCGACGAACGGGGGAACCCTTTCGTGTACTTCTTCGGTCGCAACTTCAGCTGACAGGGGGGACCGGGACCCACGCCTGCACCCCGTCCACAGGCAGGACAGCCACAATCGGTGCATCCACGCGCGGGTCCGACGTCCACAGGCGGGGTCCGTCCCGTGCGCCCATCCACAGGTGACGCCCGCAGCCCTCCTCCTCCACAGGGACCGTCTCCGCTCCCGCTGATGCGTGCGCGCCTCGCTAAGCTGGTCCGGTGCCCGAACAGCCCCGCGATCCGCGACCGGAACCCCGTCGTTCCGGTGGTGGTGGGCGCCCACGTGGCAGGAAGACCCGGGGTGGCACACCCGGAGGACGCCGCGTGACCCCGCCCTCGTCGGGACAGAACCCCACACGGAACCCGGCGGACCCGGGTCACGCCCCCTCGGGACGCAGCTCCCAGGAGACCCCCCGACCTCGGCGCCAACGCCGCCCCCACCACCAACGCGCCCACGTCTTCCGACCCTTCACGCCCGAGCAGCTCGCAGCGCGCGCTGCCGCGATCCCCGTGATCTCCTACCCCGACCTGCCCGTCTCGGAGCGTCGCCACGACATCGCCGAGGCCATCCGCGACAACCAGGTCGTCATCGTCTCGGGCGAGACGGGATCCGGCAAGACCACCCAGCTGCCCAAGATCTGCCTGCAGCTGGGCCGCGGCGTGGCCGGCATGATCGGCCACACCCAGCCGCGCCGCATCGCCGCGCGCGCCGTCGCCGACCGCATCGCCGAGGAGCTCGGCCAGAAGGTGGGCCGTACCCCCGGACAGGTCATCGGCTACCAGGTGCGGTTCACCGACGAGGTCGGCCCCACCACACTGGTCAAGCTCATGACCGACGGCATCCTGCTGGCCGAGATCCAGTCTGATCCCCTGCTGCGCCGCTACGACACCCTCATCATCGACGAGGCCCACGAGCGCTCCCTCAACATCGACTTCATCCTCGGCTACATCGCGCGCCTGCTGCCCCTGCGTCCCGACCTCAAGGTCGTCATCACCTCCGCCACCATTGACTCCCAGCGTTTCGCCGCCCACTTCGGGACGTGGGAGGGACGACGCGAGCACTCACGCCTCATCGCCGCAGCACCCGTCATCGAGGTGTCGGGGCGCACCTATCCCGTCGAGATCCGCTACCGCCCCCTCTCCCCCGACCTGCCGAGCAGCTGGTCCTCCTCCACCCCCACCCCCACTTCGGCGAAGCCCTCCCCGTTCTCCCCTCGGAGTCCGTCCTCTTCCTCACCGAAGTCCGCCCACCCCGGTGGCAGCAGGGACGAGACGGTGGCCGGGAGCAGGCGCGACAGCACCGGCGGCGCTGACGGCACTGACGGAGGCCCGTACGAGGGCGACGCCGCCTCCCCGCAAGGAGCCCAGGGGCGGGCGGGCGCCGACGGGGTGACGGATCCGGCACGCGCCGGAGCGCAGGGGCTGTCCGCCACCAACGGGGCGACAGGTCCGTCCGGACGCACCGACCTCGCAGGTGCTGACGCACCCCACCCCGGCGTCGAGCAGCTGGTGCTGGAGGACGCGGACGATGACCTGCCCACCCTCGGCTACGGTCTGGGCGAGGACATCGACCAGGAGCAGGCGATCTGCGAGGCCGTCGACGAACTCTGCGCCGAGGGGCCCGGCGACATCCTCGTGTTCCTGCCCGGAGAGCGCGACATCCGCGACACCCAGCAGGCCCTGGCCGACCACCTCGGCGCCCGCGCCCTCACCGACGCGAAGGCCCCCCACCGCGCCGACGCCATCGAGATCGTGCCCCTGTTCGCGCGCCTGACCGCTGCCGAGCAGCACCGCGTCTTCGAGCCCCACACGCTGCGCCGCGTCGTGCTCGCCACCAATGTCGCCGAAACCTCCCTGACCGTGCCCGGGGTCCGCTACGTCATCGACCCGGGCCTGGCGCGCATCTCGCGCTACTCCAGTCGCACGAAGGTCCAGCGCCTCCCCATCGAGCCTGTCTCCCAGGCCAGTGCGAACCAGAGGGCCGGGCGCTCCGGGCGCGTCGCCGACGGAGTCGCCATCCGCCTCTACTCCCAGCGCGACTACGAGTCCCGCCCCGAGTTCACCGAACCGGAGATCCTGCGCACCTCCCTGGCCTCGGTCATCCTGCAGATGGCCGCCCTGGGACTGGGTGCCGTCTCCGACTTCCCCTTCCTGGACCCGCCCGAGCCCCGCGCCGTGCGGGACGGCATCCAGCTGCTCGTCGAGATCGGCGCCCTGGAGCCGGACGACGAGGCGACGCCGCCCTCGTCCGCCCACTCCCCTGCGCCCGCGGGGACGGACCACGGGAGCAGCACCGGGACCGGACGAGGACGGACCTCGTCGCAGAAGGGGACGGACCTCGCGGGAGAAGAGGACGGACCTCGCCAGAAGGGTGGGGCCGACCGGGACAACCGGCCAGCAGCGCGTGGGGGGCACCGGCTCACTGCCATCGGACGCGACCTCGCGACCCTTCCCATCGACCCGCGCCTGGGCCGCATGCTCATCGAGGGCGACGCGAACGGCTGCGCCTCGGAGGTGCTGGTGATCGTGGCCGCCCTGTCCATACAGGACGTGCGCGAGCGCCCCCTGGACCACCAGCAGGCCGCCGACTCCTCCCACGCCCGTTTCACGGATCCGAACTCGGACTTCATCACCTACCTCAATCTCTGGCGCTACCTCAACGTCCAGTCCCGTGACCTGTCGGGCTCGGCGTTCCGACGCATGTGCCGTGGCGAGTTCCTCCACTACCTGCGCTTCCGCGAGTGGCGCGACGTGGTCAACCAGCTGCGCCAGATGGCGCGCCCCCTCGACCTCGACATCCACCCCATCGGCGAGCCCTCCCCAGCCCAGGTGGCACATGCAGCGGCGTCGGGGGGCATCGCGGATGCGGCGGCCCGCGCAGTCGTCGCCTACACGGACTCCTCCGGCACGGTCGACGCCGACGAGGTGCACCGCGCCCTGCTCGTCGGGCTGCTCTCCAACCTCGGCAACTGGGACGAGGCCAAACGGGACTATGCGGGCGCCCGTGGCACACACTTCACCATCTGGCCCGGCTCCGGCCTGGCACGCTCACACCCTGCCTGGGTGATGACCGCGGAACTGGTGGAGACCTCCAGGCTCTTCGCCCGCACGGTGGCCCGCATCCGTCCCGAGTGGATCGAGCCCCTGGCCGGACCGCTGCTGCGACACGTCTACTCCGAGCCCTACTGGTCGACGTCCCGGGGCGCGGCCATGGTCAAGGAGAAGATCCTCCTCTACGGGATGACGCTGGTCGCGGACCGTCCCGTGCTGCTGGGGCGCCTCGACGTGACCTTCGGCGGCGGGGGGCCGCGCCGCTCCTCCGTCGCCCGGCCCGGCACGCTGGCCGGCATGGCCCAGGGCCTGCGCGCCCGGGGCCGCGGCGAGCGCGAGGTCGGGGAGTCCACCGCGCTCGCGGATGCACTCAGTGAGGCGCTGGCGGGCTTCGGCGTCGAGGATGTGGGCAGGAGCGGGGGCACCGCACACGAGGGCGGCTCCGCAGCGGTCTCCGACACCGGGACCGACACCGGGACCGACACCGCCGGGCCCCAGGAGGCACCGGGGAAGGGCGGCGCCCTCGTCGACGGCGACCAGGACCTGGGAGAACCGGCCACACGGGCCGGGCAGGACTCCCCAGGGCGGGCCGGGCCGGTCGCAGACCAGGAGACCGGACCCGCAACCGAGATCGATCCCGGCGACGACGGCGCGATCACCGCGCGCGAGCTCGCCCGTGAGATGTTCATCCGCCACGCCCTGGTGCTGGGTGAGTGGCGTGAGCACCACCGGTTCATGGACCGCAACCAGGAGCTCCTCGACGACGCCTGCGAGGCCGAGCGCCGCTCCCGCACCCATGGCCTGGTCGCCGATGAGGAGTCCCGGTTCGCCTTCTTCGACGACCTGCTGCCCGAGGGCATCGTCTCCGCACGCCACTTCGACCAGTGGTGGAAACACCAGCGCCGCGAGACCCCCGACCTGCTGACCTACACCCCCCAGATGCTGCTGCCTCGCGGCACGGGCACGGACGCCCGCGACTTCCCCGACCACTGGGGGCAGGGCGACCTGCGCCTACCGCTCGAGTACCGCTTCACCCCCGGCTCGACCCGCGACGGCGTCACCATGACCGTGCCCGTCGAGGTCCTGCCCCGTGTGAGCGAGGACGGCACCGACTGGCTGGTCCCCGGGATGCTCGATGACCTCTGCACCGAGATGGTCCGCGCGCTCCCCAAGGCGAAGCGTCGCCTGCTGGCGCCCGCCCCCGAGGTCGGGGGGAAGGTCGCCGCGTGGCTGCGGCGTGCCCTGGCGGACGTCGACCCGGGACCTGAGGGGTCCGTGCTGAGTGGGCAGAGCGGCCCGGGCGCGCAGGGTCGGGCCGGGACGCGGTCACGAGCAGCGGACGAGGGCGGACCCGACCGGGCCGGGAGTGGGAACACCGCGCATGCGGCTGCTGGAGCCGGGACGCGAGGCGGAGTGCAGGGCGGCGCACACGGCTCGGCACAGGGAGCGACGGGCAGTGACCCGCGCTCCCTCGATGCTGCCCTCGGGCGCCTGGCTGCCTGGACACGCACGAGCGGTCAGAACACCACGATCGATCCCGCCCGCCTGAAGAGGTCACACTCGGGTGCGACGAGAGGTGCGACCGACTCGTCCTCCTTCTCGGGGTCCGGTGCTCCCCCGGCGTCCGGGGCACCCGCTGCCTCCCCCATTTCCTCAACCCCCACCACGGGCGACACCCCGGCCCCAGGAACGGCCACCGCAACCACCGCCGATGCGTCCGCCATCCACCACACCGCACCTGGGACCACAGCCGCGACCGGAGACACGGACACCACCCCCACCCTGTCCTGGGCCGCGCAGCGCCCACCCTTCGCCCGGGCCTTCGCACGCGCCGTCGCCGAAGTGCGTGGCGTCGACCTGTCCGAGTCCGACCTGTCGCACGCGCGGTCCGGACTGCCCGAGCACCTGCAGATGACATTCGTCGTGGAGGACTCCTCGGGCCGTGAGCTGGGATCCGGCCCCTCCCTCGTCCACCTCCAGCGCACCCTTGCCTCGCAGGCCGACAGGGCCGTGCGCACCGCGGTTCGCGGCGCCGTCGCCGAGGCCTTTGCCGACGCCGCACGCCGGGAGGGGCAGAGTGCCCAGCACAGCGGTGCACACGGCAGGGGTACCGACCGCGCTCGTCACCCCGGTGCCGCCGACGGCGCGGGGGCGTCGCCCTCGTCGACGGAAGCGGACCTCGGCACGACAACGGGACGGACCTCGGCAGGAAAGGGGACGGACCTCGAGGGGGGAACAGAGCGGACTTCGGCAGTGGGGGGCGTGCGGGCGGAGCTGCACGCGGACGGTCTGGTGGAGTTCCCAGAGGTGCCCCTCCCGCGCTCGGTCGAGTCGCGCGGGGCGGGTGGGATGCTGCTGCGCGGCTTCCCCGCGCTGGTCCTCCAGGGCAGCGCCTCCGAGCCCCGGGCCGGGGTGCGCGTCATGGCGAACCCGGCCGAGGCCGACCGTCAGCACCGCCTGGGTCTGGCACGCCTCGTCCTGGCGCGCGTGCACCTGTCCCCCACGCGCGTGACCACCCGTTGGACGGGCCGCGAGGCGCTCATGCTCGCCGCCTCGCCCTACGGGGACACCGCCTCACTGGTGGCGGACGCCCAGCTGGCCTCCGCCCTCTCCCTGGTGGACGAGCTCACCGGGGAGCAGGGGCCGGCCGCGGTGCGCTCACGCACGTCCTTCGATGCCGTGGTCACCCGGGCACGTGACCTGCACGAGGACCGGGTCCACGACATCCTCGGCCACGTCGTGCGCGCCATGGGGGCCCTTGCCGAGGTCCAGGGTCTCATGCGTGACCATTCCGAACCCTCCCTGCGCGAGGTGGTCGGAGAGGTCGGTGAACAGGTCCAGGCGCTGGTCCACCCCGGTTTCCTCGCGGACACCCCGCACTGGGCACTGCCCCACGTGGCCCGCTACCTGCGTGCCGGGGCCGTGCGCATCGAGAGGGCCTCCCAGGGTGCTCGGGCGCTGGCCCGCGACGCGCGCGACGCGGAGGTCGTGCGCGACGTGTCCGAGGAGGTCGACTCCGCCCGCGAGCGCGCCGCCGATCGTCCCTTCGAGCCGGTGGAGGCGCAGCGCCTGGAGCGTGCGTGGTGGCTGGTCCAGGAACTGCGTGTCTCCCTGTTCGCCCAGCAGCTGGGCACGCCGCAGAAGGTGTCGGCCAAGCGCATCCTGGGGATGGTGGACCAATGAGGCGCGAGGACGCGCGCGCCCTGGCCCGCGCCCTCATGGTCCACCACGGCCTGGCGGACTGGACGTTCCGTTTCGACCGGGCGCGCCGACGTGCCGGGTCCTGCATGCACTCCACCCGCACCATCACCCTCTCGGCACCCTTGGTGGACCTCTACGAGGAGGAGTCCGTGCGCGGGGTCATCCTGCACGAGGTCGCCCACGCCCTGGTCGGTGCCGCCCACCACCATGACGACGCGTGGCGCCGACAGGCCCGCCTCATCGGCGCCCCGGACACCCCTCGCCTGCCCCCCACGATGCCCACCCCTCAGGCACTGTGGGTGGGGACCTGCCCGCGCTGCGGGGCTCACAGGGAGCTCTTCTCGGCACCGCGCCGTGTGGTGTCGTGCGGCGCCTGTTCGAGTGTCTTCGACGAGGCCCTCCTGCTGGAGTGGACCCGCGAGGGCGTGCCGACCACGCCCGGCGGGGCCTACTCCCGCGAACTGCGGCGGCTGCGGATCCGACGCCGCCCCCTGCCCCGGACCGGGTGACGGGGGTCGGACGCACGCACCGGGGTGGGCAGCGCCGAACGCGGGAGGACGGCAGCGCGCAGGCGCGCCCGCATCCCGGCCCGCGCACGCAGATCCCCCACGGATCCCTCCAGGGCCTCGCGCAGCGATTCGCGTGCAGCACTCCCCGGCACCGGGGTCGGCACTGAACCCGCCTCCGGCGCTCCTGCGCCGATGGGACCTCCGCTGAACGTCTCCGCCACCACGGCCCGGGCCAGGAGCTCCGCGCCCCGACCGTCCTCCAGAGCCCCCACCGCAACCAGGTGCTCGACCAATGCCTCCGGTGTTCGGGCGCGGGGTGTGTCCCCGACCACCGACGAACCGCCGCCTCCACCACTCCCGGAGTCCGTCCCCGACTCCCGGAGGACACGGCTGCCGTCCCGGTCCGTGGCGTCCAGGTCGAGGACCGTGTCGCGGAACTCCGCCCAGGCTGCGAGAGCTGGCGCCGCACCACCCATCAGTGCGCGGCGCCGCGCGAACCTGCGTGCACAGCGCAGGACCACTGGTGTGGCAGCCAGCAGAACCAGGAGCACCAGCGCGACCAGTCCGACCCCGGGCAACCAGGTGGCGCCACTCGAGGGTCCGCCCCCACCGGACTGCTCCTCGCTGTGGGAACCACCGCCACTGTCCAGTGGGTCGCGTTGGTCAGCGCTCGGTGAGGGGCTCGGCCCCTCGGTCCCGGACCCCTCATCGACCGGATCGGGGACGGAGACACCCAGCGGGGACTCGGCGCGGGAGCCTGCACCACCGGGCGTCGGCTCGAATGCGATCCACCCCATGCCGTCCATGAGGACCTCGGGCCATGCGTGCAGTGACCTGCTGTCGACGTCGGTGGTCGTGCCCGAGCCCGCACTCGATGCGTATCCCACCGCGACTCGCGTGGGCATCCCCAGGCTGCGCGCCATGACGGCGAAGGTGGTGGCGAAGTGCACGCAGTAGCCGCTGCGTTGCTCCAGGAACGCCTCCATGGTCGCATACGGGTCATCCGGGTCCGCGCCGGGGGAGTACGGAGCGGACTCGTCATAGGTGAAGCTGCCTGAGCGGAACCAGTCACGCAGGGCGACCGCAGCCGCATAGCGCCCCGTCTGCCCCTGCGTCACTTCGCGGGCCGTGTCAGCGATGACGTCGGGCACATCCGCAGGCAGCTGCGTGTAGGCCCCCAGGTCGGCACGGTCGCTGGCGATGGGACTGTCCCTGTCCTCGACACCGCTGTCGGCGTCCCCCAGGTAGTAGAAGCGCGCATCCTGGGAGTCCATCAGCTGCCACGCCCAGGCGGAGTAGGTGTCCCCCCTGCCCGTCAGGGCGCGCGTCGATCTAGCGGTCTGGGTGCCCTCCACCCACTGCCATCGCTCCGGGTCCCAGCTGCTCGTCTCCTCAGTGCCTTGCGACGGGCGCACGAGGAGGGTCCCCTGGGGCAGCGGCAGCCACGTGCTCACGAGTCCCGCGATCTCGACATTGATGGGTGCTGCGGATCGGGCGATCTCCTCAGCGGTGGTTCCCTCCACGAAGGCCACCTCCTCGGGAAGACGCAGGTCCGACACCGAGGTGGAGGCCGGATCGAGGGTATCGCTGGGGTGCCAGGTCCCTCCGCTGAACTCGGTGAGCACCGCGAGCGGGAACCTCATGGGGGTTCCCGGAATGACACCGGAGAAGCGGAAGGCCACGGCACTCTCCGGTCGCGCCAGGTCCTCCCCCAGGGCCACAGTGACGTCGGGGACGTTCGGGGAGATGGGGGAGACCGAGATGGCGGAGGCATTCCAGATGCGATCGCGCGTGGCGGGCGCCAGCATCGCGACACCCGCTCCCACCACCAGCACCGTGCCCGCAGCGACCGGCGCCCGCCAGTCCAGTGCACGAGGGGCATCCACCCACAGGAGTGCACACAACCCCACTGCCGCGGCCGCCAACAGCTCCGAGGGCGCCCGCTGGCCGGTGACCGCGACGGGAACCAGCAGAACGAGGGCGGGGACAACACCTGCCACGACATGCAGGTCGAGACCCACCAGGAGGAGGACCGAGACCCACACCCCGAGCAGGAACACGAGGACGACCAGGTCCACCAAGGGGTCCGGGACGCGCATGGGGGCGACGCCCTCGTTCAGCTGGAGACGGATTCCGACGAGCACTGCGCGCGGGTCGGAGAGCCACCACTGGGCCCGTCCGCCGGCGGACGCCTGCTGCACGAGGAGGGCGGCCGCCGCGGCGAGGCCCACCAGGCAGGCGCTGAGCCGGGCGGTTGTGCGCAGGATGCGCACCAAGGTGGAGGCAGCCACCATGGCAGCTGCGGCGACCAGGGTGCGCGTGAACCACTCCCCCGGCTCGAAGACCCCCTCCATTCCCACCAGCGCCACGGCCCACAGGGCGAACACGACGAATGCAGCGGCCGCGGTCCGCCATCGGGAGCCGGGTTCACTGGGGGCGGGCCCTCCCAGCGCCTCGAGCGTGACCGGCGCCGAGGAGGGTCGCGGTCGTCGCTTCCTCTCCTGCTCACGCAGACGTCTGTGGGGACCCGCTGACATCTGCGCCCCGTCCGCCACTCGGCCACCGGCACGCCCCTCATCCATGGTGCTCTCCCGGCCCAGTCGGGGGAACCACTGTCGTCCGAACTGCCCCGGCGGCCTCGGTCACCTCGGTGGGCCCGGTCGTCTCGGTGGGCCCGGTCGTCTCGGTGGCACCGGCACGCCCCGACGGCGTCCGAGTCGCCCCGGCACCCCCGACAGGCTCCACCGGT